>NZ_JBQZXC010000079.1:0-16926 GCF_053555815.1 Shigella sp. SIG6
ATTTTCTTGTCTCTCCGACAGACTGACCGAATTGTTATCAATGTTAACAAAAAAGAACAATTGGTTATAAGGAGAGAGTATGCGTGTCATCACCCTGGCGGGTAGTCCTCGCTTTCCTTCTCGCTCCAGCTCCTTGCTGGAATATGCGCGGGAAAAACTAAATGGCCTAGATGTAGAGGTTTATCACTGGAATCTGCAAAACTTCGCCCCGGAAGATCTGCTTTATGCTCGTTTCGATAGTCCGGCACTCAAGACCTTCACCGAACAGCTGCAACAGGCTGATGGGCTGATTGTCGCCACGCCTGTGTATAAAGCCGCCTATTCCGGCGCGCTGAAAACCCTGCTCGACCTGCTGCCAGAGCGCGCTTTGCAAGGCAAAGTGGTGCTACCGCTGGCGACGGGCGGTACCGTGGCCCATCTGCTGGCGGTCGATTATGCCCTTAAACCAGTTTTAAGCGCACTGAAAGCTCAGGAGATCCTGCACGGCGTGTTTGCCGATGACTCACAATTAATTGATTACCATCACAGACCCCAGTTCACGCCAAATCTGCAAACCCATCTTGATACCGCGCTAGAAACTTTCTGGCAGGCATTGCACCGCCGCGATGTTCAGGTTCCTGACCTTCTGTCTCTGCGAGGTAATGCCCATGCGTAACATCATTAAACTGGCGCTGGCGGGATTGCTTAGCGTCTCTACTTTTGCGGTTGCTGCAGAATCCTCGCCTGAAGCGTTACGTATAGGCTATCAGAAAGGCAGTATTGGTATGGTGCAGGCAAAAAGCCACCAGTTACTGGAAAAACGCTATCCGCAATCAAAAATCTCCTGGGTGGAGTTCCCCGCGGGTCCGCAAATGTTGGAAGCGTTAAACGTTGGCAGTATTGATCTCGGCAGTACCGGGGATATTCCGCCAATCTTTGCCCAGGCTGCCGGGGCTGATTTGGTATATGTGGGCGTCGAGCCACCGAAGCCCAAAGCCGAAGTGATTCTGGTGGCAGAAAACAGCCCGATCAAAACCGTAGCCGATCTTAAAGGTCACAAAGTTGCCTTTCAGAAAGGTTCCAGTTCACACAACCTTTTACTGCGTGCACTGCGTCAGGCCGGACTTAAATTCACCGATATCCAGCCCACTTACCTGACGCCTGCCGATGCCCGCGCCGCGTTCCAGCAAGGTAACGTTGACGCCTGGGCTATCTGGGATCCCTACTACTCCGCTGCGTTATTACAGGGCGGCGTGCGGGTGCTGAAAGACGGCACCGATCTCAATCAAACTGGATCGTTTTATCTGGCAGCTCGTCCCTATGCAGAAAAAAACGGCGCTTTTATTCAGGGCGTACTGGCAACCTTTAGTGAGGCCAATGCGTTAACCCGCAGCCAGCGCGAACAAAGCATCGCTTTACTGGCAAAAACGATGGGCTTACCGGCACCGGTGATTGCCTCTTACTTAGATCATCGCCCTCCTACCACCATCAAACCGGTTAACGCCGAGGTTGCCGCCTTACAGCAGCAAACGGCAGATCTGTTTTATGAAAACCGTCTGGTGCCGAAAAAAGTCGATATTCGCCAGCGCATCTGGCAGCCCACTCAACTGGAAGGAAAACAATTATGAGTCTGAATATGTTCTGGTTTTTACCGACCCACGGTGACGGGCACTATCTGGGAACGGAAGAAGGTTCACGCCCGGTTGATCACGGTTATCTGCAACAAATTGCGCAAGCGGCGGATCGTCTGGGCTATACCGGTGTGCTGATCCCAACGGGGCGATCGTGTGAAGATGCGTGGCTGGTTGCAGCGTCGATGATCCCGGTGACGCAGCGGCTGAAGTTTCTTGTCGCCCTGCGTCCCAGCGTAACCTCACCTACTGTTGCCGCCCGCCAGGCCGCCACGCTTGACCGTCTCTCAAATGGTCGTGCGTTGTTTAATCTGGTCACAGGCAGCGATCCACAAGAGCTGGCAGGCGACGGCGTGTTCCTTGATCATAGCGAGCGCTACGAAGCCTCGGCGGAATTTACCCAGGTCTGGCGGCGCTTATTGCTGGGGGAAACCGTCAATTTCAACGGTAAACATATTCATGTGCGCGGAGCAAAACTGCTCTTCCCGCCGATTCAACAGCCTTATCCTCCGCTTTACTTTGGCGGATCGTCAGATGTCGCCCAGGAGCTGGCGGCAGAACAAGTTGATCTCTACCTCACCTGGGGCGAACCGCCGGAACTTGTTAAAGAGAAAATCGAACAAGTGCGGGCGAAAGCTGCCTCGTATGGGCGCAAAATTCGTTTCGGTATTCGTCTGCATGTGATTGTTCGTGAAACTAACGACGAAGCGTGGCAGGCCGCCGAGCGGTTAATCTCGCATCTTGATGATGAGACTATCGCCAAAGCACAAGCCGCATTCGCCCGGACGGATTCCGTAGGACAACAGCGAATGGCGGCGCTACATAACGGCAAGCGCGACAATCTGGAGATCAGCCCCAATTTATGGGCGGGCGTTGGCTTAGTGCGCGGCGGTGCCGGAACGGCGCTGGTGGGCGATGGTCCTACGGTCGCCGCGCGAATCAACGAATACGCCGCGCTTGGCATCGACAGCTTTGTGCTTTCGGGCTACCCGCATCTGGAAGAAGCGTATCGGGTTGGCGAGTTGCTGTTCCCACATCTGGATGTCGCCATTCCGGAAATTCCCCAGCCGCAGCCGCTGAATCCGCAAGGCGAAGCGGTGGCGAATGATTTTATCCCCCGTAAAGTCGCGCAAAGCTAAGGAACACGATGATGGCAACGCCAGTGAAGAAGTGGTTATTGCGCGTTGCCCCCTGGTTTTTACCGGTGGGCATCGTGGCGGTGTGGCAACTGGCCTCCTCGGTTGGCTGGCTGTCGACGCGTATTTTGCCTTCACCGGAAGGAGTGGTGACGACGTTCTGGACGCTCTCCGCCAGCGGCGAACTGTGGCAGCATCTGGCGATCAGTTCCTGGCGGGCGCTGATTGGCTTTTCAATTGGCGGATCGCTGGGCCTGATTCTGGGACTGATTAGCGGACTGTCGCGCTGGGGAGAAAGGCTGCTGGATACCTCAATTCAGATGTTGCGCAACGTGCCGCATCTGGCGCTGATCCCGCTGGTGATTTTGTGGTTTGGCATTGATGAATCCGCGAAAATCTTTCTGGTGGCGCTCGGTACGCTGTTCCCCATTTATATCAACACCTGGCATGGCATCCGTAATATCGATCGCGGGCTGGTGGAGATGGCGCGTAGCTATGGATTATCCGGCATACCGCTGTTTATCCATGTGATCCTGCCCGATGCCCTGCCCTCAATTATGGTCGGCGTGCGTTTTGCGTTGGGCCTGATGTGGCTGACGCTGATTGTTGCCGAAACCATTTCTGCCAATTCCGGCATTGGTTATCTGGCGATGAATGCGCGAGAGTTTTTGCAAACAGACGTGGTGGTAGTCGCTATTATTCTTTACGCCCTGCTCGGCAAACTTGCTGACGTCAGCGCGCAGCTGTTAGAGCGCCTCTGGTTGCGCTGGAACCCGGCTTATCATTTGAAGGAGGCCACGATATGAATACTGCTCGTCTGAACCAGGGCACACCATTGTTGCTCAATGCAGTAAGCAAACATTACGCGGAAAATATCGTCCTGAACCAACTGGATTTACATATTCCGGCAGGTCAGTTTGTGGCGGTGGTGGGCCGCAGCGGTGGTGGTAAAAGTACCCTGCTGCGCCTGCTGGCCGGTCTGGAAACGCCAACCGCAGGCGATGTGTTAGCGGGCACCACACCGCTGGCTGAAATTCAGGATGATACGCGAATGATGTTTCAGGATGCGCGTCTGCTGCCGTGGAAATCGGTGATTGATAACGTTGGGTTAGGCCTTAAAGGTCAGTGGCGCGATGCCGCGCGTCGGGCGTTGGCTGCGGTAGGACTGGAGAATCGCGCCGGGGAATGGCCTGCCGCACTTTCTGGCGGGCAGAAACAGCGTGTGGCGCTGGCAAGTGCGTTGATTCATCGACCGGGTTTATTGTTGCTTGATGAACCGCTCGGGGCACTGGACGCCTTAACGCGACTCGAGATGCAGGATTTGATTGTGTCACTTTGGCAGCAGCACGGCTTTACCGTACTGTTGGTGACGCATGATGTGAGCGAAGCGGTAGCAATAGCTGACCGGGTGTTGTTAATTGAAGAGGGAAAAATTAGTCTGGATTTGACAGTGGATATCCCCCGTCCGCGTCGATTAGGGTCGGTGCGATTAGCGGAGCTGGAAGCGGAAGTATTGCAACGGGTAATGCGGCGTGGGCATTCTGAACAACTGATTCGGCGTCATGGTTAATATGCCGGATGTGGCGCACAAAACCAGCATTTTCAACGGACTTGTAGGCCTGATAAGACACGTCAAGCATCGCATCAGGCAGTTGGGCACGGCTGCCGGATGCGGCGTGAACGCCTTATCCAGCCTACAAAACCAGCAATTTCAACGGAGTTGTAGGCCTGATAAGACGCGTCAAGCGTCGCATCAGGCATTTTGGCTCAAAAGTATCAAGCCAGTGCTTTAGTTATCTTCTCGTAAAGATCGCCAGAGAGATTTTCCAGCCCTTTCAACTGTTCCAGCGCCGCGCGCATTTTCTCCTGACGTTTGGCATCATAACGTTTCAGGCGAATCAGCGGTTCAATCAGACGTGAAGCTACCTGCGGGTTACGGCTGTTGAGGTCGGTAAGCATTTCCACCAGGAACTGGTAACCGCTGCCATCTTCGGCATGGAACGCTGCCGGGTTGCTGCCCGCAAACGCACCAATCAACGAACGAATACGGTTCGGGTTGCTCATGGTAAATGAGCGATGCTGCAACAGACCACGCACCGTCTCCAGCACATTCGCCGCCGGGCTGGTGGCTTGCAGGATAAACCATTTATCCATCACCAGACCGTCCTGATGCCACTTATCGTCGTACTCCTGCATCAGAGCGTCACGGCAAGGCAGCTGTGCAGCAACCGCCGCAGAAAGCGCTGCCAGCGCATCGGTCATATTGTTTGCTTCATGGTATTGCTTGCTCACCAGCACGTCAGCCAGATGCGTTTCACCAAAAGCAAGGAAGCGCAGGCAGGCATTACGCAAAGTGCGTTTTGCAATATCTTCATGCTCAACACGGTACTCGCTCTGGTAATTCGCGTTGTAAATAGCCAGCAGCTCATCCGCCAGTTCAGTCGCCAGAGTACGAGTGAGTGCTTCGCGTACTTCGGCAATAGCAATCGGGTCTATGATATCGAACAGTTCAGCCATTTCATTGACAGAAGGCAGCGTCAGGATTTCTGCCGCCAGCGCCGGATCAATCTTCTCATCGAGCAGCACCGCGCGGAAAGCGTCAGCCACATGTACCGGCAGAGACAGCGGCTGCCCTTGCTGATGACGGGCGACGTTCAGCTTGATGTAGGTTGCCAGCAAACTTTGCGCCGCATCCCAACGGGAGAAATCATTACGCGCATGACGCATCAGGAAGGTCAGTTGCTGATCGCTCCACTTATATTCCAGTTTCACTGGCGCAGAGAATTCGCACAGCAGCGCAGGCACCGGCTGGAAGTAGACATTATCAAAAACAAAGGTCTGTTCCGCCTGGGTGACGTTCAGCACGGAATTCACCGGATGACCGCCTTTCTGCAACGGGATCACTTTGCCTTCGTTGTCATACAATTCGATGGCAAACGGAATATGCAGCGGCTGTTTTTCTGCCTGATCCGGCGTGGCTGGCGTGCGCTGGCTGATGGTCAGGGTGTACTGCTCAGTTTCCGGATTGTAGTCGTCTTTGACGGTCACAACCGGCGTACCGGACTGGCTGTACCAACGGCGGAAATGGGAGAGATCAACATTCGACGCATCTTCCATCGCCTGCACAAAGTCATCACAGGTCGCTGCGCTACCATCATGACGCTCGAAATAGAGTTGCATCCCTTTCTGGAGGTTTTCTTCGCCCAGCAGGGTGTGGATCATACGGATCACTTCCGCGCCCTTCTCGTAAACGGTCAGGGTGTAGAAGTTGTTCATCTCAATGACCATGTCCGGGCGGATTGGGTGCGCCATCGGGCTGGCGTCTTCCGCAAACTGCAATCCGCGCATGGTGCGCACATTATTGATGCGGTTAACTGCGCGGGAACCAAGGTCAGAGCTGAATTCCTGATCGCGGAAGACGGTTAAACCTTCTTTCAGGCTGAGCTGGAACCAGTCGCGGCAGGTCACTCGGTTACCGGTCCAGTTATGGAAATATTCATGGCCGATAACGCGTTCAATATCGAGGTAATCTTTGTCGGTGGCGGTGTCGGTGCGGGCCAGCACATATTTGGAGTTAAAGATATTCAGACCCTTATTCTCCATTGCGCCCATATTGAAGAAATCCACCGCGACGATCATATAGATGTCGAGGTCATACTCCAGGCCAAAGCGTTCTTCATCCCATTTCATGGAGTTTTTCAGCGAGGTCATCGCCCACGGCGCGCGATCAAGGTTGCCGCGATCGACGTACAGCTCCAGTGCTACTTCGCGACCAGAACGCGTGGTAAAGGTATCGCGCAGTACATCAAAGTCGCCTGCCACCAGCGCAAACAGGTAGCACGGTTTCGGGAACGGGTCCTGCCACTGTACCCAATGGCGTCCGTTTTCGAGTTCGCCTTGCGCAACGCGGTTACCATTGGAAAGCAGGAAGGGATATTTGATTTTATCGGCAATAATTTTGGTGGTAAAACGCGCCAGCACGTCCGGGCGGTCGAGATAATACGTAATATGGCGGAAACCTTCGGCTTCACACTGGGTGCAAAGCGCATCGCCTGACTGATAAAGCCCTTCCAGCGCCGTATTCGCCGCCGGGCTTATTTCATTAATGATCTTAAGCGTAAAACGCTCCGGCAAATTACTGATGACCAGTGCGCCCTCTTCTTCTTTCCAGGCGGTCCACGGCTCATCATTAATATGAACAGAAACCAGTTTGAGGTCTTCGCCGTTGAGACGAAGCGGAGCATCTGATGCACCATGACGGACAGCCTGGCTGACCGCGGTAACGACCGTCTTTTGCGCGTCGAGGTCAAAGGTCAAGTCAATATCAGTAATCTGGTAATCCGGCGCACGATAATCGTGACGGTATTTGGCTTGTGGCTGTTGAGTCATAAATAACCTTTAGCATCTTTTATAGAGTCTGGTGTTCAGTCTATTCCTGTTGCGTAAATCGCGCTATGCAGAATCTTCATATTTTCAGGTACAAACGCCTTTATTGCTACATTTTTATAACATACACCGCGTAATGCCATCGACCAGAAAGGTGGCATATGGTGTGATCGGGGTTCAATAAATTGCGAAACAAGGTATACTCCAGCAGTTCCTGAAGATGTTTATTGTACTAAACGCTCCTGTACGAGGACGCTACTGCGCACCTATGACACAATTCGCTTCTCCTGTTCTGCACTCGTTGCTGGATACAGATGCTTATAAGTTGCATATGCAGCAAGCCGTGTTTCATCACTATTACGATGTGCATGTCGCGGCGGAGTTTCGTTGCCGAGGTGACGATCTGCTGGGTATTTATGCCGATGCTATTCGTGAACAGATTCAGGCGATGCAGCACCTGCGCCTGCAGGATGATGAATATCAGTGGCTCTCTGCCCTGCCTTTCTTTAAGGCCGACTATCTTAACTGGTTACGCGAGTTCCGCTTTAACCCGGAACAAGTCACCGTGTCCAACGATAATGGCAAGCTGGATATTCGCTTAAGCGGTCCGTGGCGTGAAGTCATCCTCTGGGAAGTTCCTTTGCTGGCGGTTATCAGTGAAATGGTACATCGCTATCGCTCACCGCAGGCCGACGTTGCGCAAGCCCTCGACACGCTGGAAAGCAAATTAGTCGACTTCTCGGCGTTAACCGCCGGTCTTGATATGTCGCGCTTCCATCTGATGGATTTTGGCACCCGTCGCCGTTTTTCTCGCGAAGTACAAGAAACCATCGTTAAGCGTCTGCAACAGGAATCCTGGTTCGTGGGCACCAGCAACTACGATCTGGCGCGTCGGCTTTCCCTCACGCCGATGGGAACACAGGCACACGAATGGTTCCAGGCACATCAGCAAATCAGCCCGGATCTAGCCAACAGCCAGCGAGCTGCACTTGCTGCCTGGCTGGAAGAGTATCCCGACCAACTTGGCATTGCATTAACCGACTGCATCACTATGGATGCTTTCCTGCGTGATTTCGGTGTCGAGTTCGCTAGTCGGTATCAGGGCCTGCGTCATGACTCTGGCGACCCGGTTGAATGGGGTGAAAAAGCCATTGCACATTATGAAAAGCTGGGAATTGATCCACAGAGTAAAACGCTGGTTTTCTCTGACAATCTGGATTTACGCAAAGCGGTTGAGCTATACCGCCACTTCTCTTCCCGCGTGCAATTAAGTTTTGGTATTGGGACTCGCCTGACCTGCGATATCCCCCAGGTAAACCCCCTGAATATTGTGATTAAGTTGGTAGAGTGTAACGGTAAACCGGTGGCGAAACTTTCTGACAGCCCTGGCAAAACTATCTGCCATGATAAAGCGTTTGTTCGGGCGCTGCGCAAAGCGTTCGACCTTCCGCATATTAAAAAAGCCAGTTAATATCATCAGGGAGCTAATCGGCTCCCTTTTTTTACCTTTAATTCCGAAATCTTTCGCTGCATTTGCGAATTCTGCTTGTCTGATTGCAGATGCCAGGTAACATAGGTATCCCCCCCATTTACGGGTGGACAAGTGTTTATTTTTTCCGACTATTAACAGAGAGAATATTATGAGCGTTGTGCCTGTAGCCGACGTACTCCAGGGCCGCGTAGCCGTTGACAGCGAAGTCACCGTACGCGGATGGGTACGTACCCGCCGAGATTCAAAAGCTGGCATCTCCTTCCTCGCCGTTTATGACGGTTCCTGCTTTGATCCTGTACAGGCTGTCATCAATAATTCTCTGCCCAATTACAATGAAGACGTCCTGCGTCTGACCACCGGCTGCTCGGTCATTGTGACGGGTAAAGTCGTGGCATCGCCGGGCCAGGGGCAACAATTTGAAATTCAGGCCAGCAAGGTTGAAGTTGCTGGTTGGGTTGAAGATCCAGACACTTACCCGATGGCGGCAAAACGCCACAGCATTGAGTATCTGCGTGAAGTCGCTCACCTGCGTCCGCGCACAAACCTGATTGGTGCCGTCGCGCGCGTTCGCCATACGCTGGCGCAGGCGCTGCATCGCTTCTTTAACGAGCAGGGATTCTTCTGGGTTTCAACGCCACTGATTACCGCATCTGATACCGAAGGTGCAGGCGAAATGTTCCGCGTTTCTACGCTGGATCTGGAAAACCTGCCGCGTAACGATCAGGGCAAAGTGGATTTCGACAAAGACTTCTTTGGTAAAGAGTCTTTCCTGACCGTATCTGGCCAGTTGAACGGCGAAACCTACGCTTGCGCATTATCCAAAATTTATACCTTCGGCCCGACTTTCCGTGCTGAAAACTCCAACACCAGCCGTCACCTGGCGGAATTCTGGATGCTGGAGCCGGAAGTGGCGTTTGCTAACCTGAACGATATCGCGGGTCTGGCTGAAGCCATGCTGAAATATGTCTTCAAAGCGGTTCTCGAAGAACGCGCAGACGACATGAAATTCTTCGCTGAACGCGTAGATAAAGATGCCGTTTCACGTCTGGAACGCTTCATTGAAGCCGATTTCGCGCAGGTGGATTACACCGACGCAGTGACCATTCTCGAAAACTGCGGCAGGAAGTTTGAAAACCCGGTTTACTGGGGCGTCGATCTCTCTTCTGAGCATGAGCGTTATCTGGCGGAAGAACACTTTAAAGCACCGGTAGTGGTTAAAAACTATCCGAAAGATATTAAAGCGTTCTATATGCGCCTCAACGAAGACGGTAAAACCGTTGCGGCTATGGACGTTCTGGCTCCGGGCATCGGTGAGATCATTGGTGGCTCCCAGCGTGAAGAACGTCTGGACGTTCTGGACGAGCGTATGCTGGAAATGGGCCTGAATAAAGAAGATTACTGGTGGTATCGCGATCTGCGTCGCTACGGTACTGTTCCGCATTCAGGTTTCGGTCTTGGTTTTGAACGCCTGATTGCTTACGTAACTGGCGTGCAAAACGTGCGTGATGTGATTCCGTTCCCACGTACTCCGCGCAACGCCAGCTTCTGATTTTCTTCCTCAAAGAGCCAGCGCCTGCTGGCTCTTTTTTATCCTTTCTGTCAAGTTATCTGTTTGTTAAGTCAAGCAATCTATTTGCACCCCCGCCATAACGATCATCCTGTTACGGAATATTACATTGCAACATTTACGCACAAAAAATAACCCGCACTCTTATTGCGGATTAGTTTTTTCTTAGCTGATAGCACAATTTTCATACTATTTTTTGGCATTCTGGATGTCTGAAAGAGGATTTTGTGCCAGGTCGATAAAGTTTCCATCAGAAACAAAATTTCCGTTTAGTTAATTTAAATATAAGTAAATCATATAAATAGATAAAAATTGCTGTAAATATCATCACGTTTCTATGGAAATATGACTGTGTTCACAAAGCTCCTTAATTTTTACTTTTGGTTACATATTTTTTCTTTTTGAAACTAAATCTTTATCTTTGTAGCACTTTCTCGGTAGCGAAACGTTAGTTTGAATGGAAAGATGCCTGCAGACACATAAAGACACCAAACTCTCATCAATAGTTCCGTAAATTTTTATTGACAGAACTTATTGACGGCAGTGGCAGGTGTCATAAAAAAAACCATGAGGGTAATAAATAATGATGAAGCGCAATATTCTGGCAGTGATCGTCCCTGCTCTGTTAGTAGCAGGTACTGCAAACGCTGCAGAAATCTATAACAAAGATGGCAACAAAGTAGATCTGTACGGTAAAGCTGTTGGTCTGCATTATTTTTCCAAGGGTAACGGTGAAAACAGTTACGGTGGCAATGGCGACATGACCTATGCCCGTCTTGGTTTTAAAGGGGAAACTCAAATCAATTCCGATCTGACCGGTTATGGTCAGTGGGAATATAACTTCCAGGGTAACAACTCTGAAGGCGCTGACGCTCAAACTGGTAACAAAACGCGTCTGGCATTCGCGGGTCTTAAATACGCTGACGTTGGTTCTTTCGATTACGGCCGTAACTACGGTGTGGTTTATGATGCACTGGGTTACACCGATATGCTGCCAGAATTTGGTGGTGATACTGCATACAGCGATGACTTCTTCGTTGGTCGTGTTGGCGGCGTTGCTACCTATCGTAACTCCAACTTCTTTGGTCTGGTTGATGGCCTGAACTTCGCTGTTCAGTACTTGGGTAAAAACGAGCGTGACACTGCACGCCGTTCTAACGGCGACGGTGTTGGCGGTTCTATCAGCTACGAATACGAAGGCTTTGGTATCGTTGGTGCTTATGGTGCAGCTGACCGTACCAACCTGCAAGAAGCTCAACCTCTTGGCAACGGTAAAAAAGCTGAACAGTGGGCTACTGGTCTGAAGTACGACGCGAACAACATCTACCTGGCAGCGAACTACGGTGAAACCCGTAACGCTACGCCGATCACTAATAAATTTACAAACACCAGCGGCTTCACCAACAAAACGCAAGACGTTCTGTTAGTTGCGCAATACCAGTTCGATTTCGGTCTGCGTCCGTCCATCGCTTACACCAAATCTAAAGCGAAAGACGTAGAAGGTATCGGTGATGTTGATCTGGTGAACTACTTTGAAGTGGGCGCAACCTACTACTTCAACAAAAACATGTCCACCTATGTTGACTACATCATCAACCAGATCGATTCTGACAACAAACTGGGCGTAGGTTCAGACGACACCGTTGCTGTGGGTATCGTTTACCAGTTCTAATAGCACACCTCTTTGTTAAATGCCGAAAAAACAGGACGTTGGTCCTGTTTTTTTTATGCCTTCCAGAGCAATCTCACGTCTTGCAAAAACAGCCTGCGTTTTCATCAGTAATAGTTGGAATTTTGTAAATCTCCCGTTACCCTGATAGCGGACTTCCCTTCTGTAACCATAATGGAACCTCGTCATGTTTGAGAACATTACCGCCGCTCCTGCCGACCCGATTCTGGGCCTGGCCGATCTGTTTCGTGCCGATGAACGTCCCGGCAAAATTAACCTCGGGATTGGTGTCTATAAAGATGAGACGGGCAAAACCCCGGTACTGACCAGCGTGAAAAAGGCTGAACAGTATCTGCTCGAAAATGAAACCACCAAAAATTACCTCGGCATTGACGGCATCCCTGAATTTGGTCGCTGCACTCAGGAACTGCTGTTTGGTAAAGGTAGCGCCCTGATCAATGACAAACGTGCTCGCACGGCACAGACTCCGGGTGGCACTGGCGCACTACGCGTGGCTGCCGACTTCCTGGCAAAAAATACCAGCGTTAAGCGTGTGTGGGTGAGCAACCCAAGCTGGCCGAACCATAAGAGCGTCTTTAACTCTGCAGGTCTGGAAGTTCGTGAATACGCTTATTATGATGCGGAAAATCACACCCTTGACTTCGATGCACTGATTAACAGTCTGAACGAAGCTCAGGCTGGCGACGTAGTGCTGTTCCATGGCTGCTGCCATAACCCAACCGGTATCGACCCTACGCTGGAACAATGGCAGACACTGGCACAACTCTCCGTTGAGAAAGGCTGGTTACCGCTGTTTGACTTCGCTTACCAGGGTTTTGCCCGTGGTCTGGAAGAAGATGCTGAAGGACTGCGCGCTTTCGCGGCTATGCATAAAGAGCTGATTGTTGCCAGTTCCTACTCTAAAAACTTTGGCCTGTACAACGAGCGTGTTGGCGCTTGTACTCTGGTTGCTGCCGACAGTGAAATCGTTGATCGCGCATTCAGCCAAATGAAAGCGACGATTCGCGCTAACTACTCTAACCCTCCAGCACACGGCGCTTCTGTTGTTGCCACCATCCTGAGCAACGATGCATTACGTGCGATTTGGGAACAAGAGCTGACTGATATGCGCCAGCGTATTCAGCGTATGCGTCAGTTGTTCGTCAATACGCTGCAGGAAAAAGGTGCAAACCGCGACTTCAGCTTTATCATCAAACAGAACGGCATGTTCTCCTTCAGTGGTCTGACAAAAGAACAAGTGCTGCGTCTGCGCGAAGAGTTTGGCGTATATGCTGTTGCTTCTGGTCGCGTAAATATGGCCGGGATGACACCAGATAACATGGCTCCGCTGTGCGAATCGATTGTGGCAGTGCTGTAAGCGTTAAAAACAATGAAGCCCGCTGAAAAGCGGGCTGAGACTGATGACAAACGCAACATTGCCTGATGCGCTACGCTTATCAGGCCTACGCGTCCCCTGCAATATTTTGAATTTGCACGATTTTGTAGGCCGGATAAGGCGCTCGTGCCGCATCCGGCATAAACAAAGCGCACTTTGCCAGAAATCCAGGCCCGCATTAAAAGTGGACTTTTTTATGCGCCTTTACCAGACGGGCATTTCGTCTTGCAGGAAGGGATTGTGCAGGCGCTCATAACCAAGTGTAGATAATGGTCCGTGACCCGGAATAAATGTCACGTCATCCCCCAGTGGCAGCAATTTATCTTTGATTGAAGAAATCAGTTGATTATGATCGCCACGCGGGAAGTCACTGCGCCCTACTCCGCCTTTGAAAATAACATCGCCAGAAATCAGCAGCTTTGCCCGATCATCAAAAAACACGACATGACCCGGCGTATGCCCAGGGCAATGTAACACCTGTAAAGTCACATTCCCTATGCTGATGGTATCGCCTTCGTTCAGCCAACGATCTGGCGTCAGCGGCTGGCACTCTTCCAGACCAAACATACGACTTTGCGCAGGCAAGCCTTGCAGCCAGAACTCATCTTCTTTTTCCGGGCCAAAAACCGGCACGCCGTAATGTTGCGCCAGTTCCGCCGCTGCGCCAACGTGGTCCAGATGACCATGCGTCAGCAGGATCTTCATCAGTGTCAGGCCGCTGTCATCAACTTCCTGTTTGATTTTTTCCGCATCGCCGCCAGGATCGACCAGTGCGGCCAGGCGGGTTTGTTCACACCAGATCAATGAACAGTTCTGGGAGAATGCGGTGACCGGAATAATACGATAGTTCATACTGCCCCTGTTTCGTTAAGCGATTACTACCAGTGCCGTGCTGGCCCGGTATCAATATGCACAAAGTTACTACGTGGGTAATATCCTACACCACCTGCGCGCATAGATAACGCGGCTTTGCGAATATTGCTTAACGCGATACCTTCAATATGGAAATCCATCGCCTGGCCTTTAGTGTGATAGCTTTTCTTCGCTACTCCACGGCTGCGGGCGCGTAGTTCATTGTTGGTATCAATGGAACGATAACCGGAAATGAGTTGCACCGGTTTGCGCGTGCCTAACAACCCTTGCAGGCGATACAACTGGTCGAATAATCCTGGGTCGATGGACTTTATTTTGTTCGCGCGGTAATCGCGGAAAAAATGGTTAAGTTTTGCCAATTCTTCCTGAATATAGCCTCTGCCATCGAAAAACTCCGCTTTGATTGACTCTCCGGTATGAAGATTATTGAGTGTCAAAATGCGCGGGCGTGGGGTAGAGAGTGTTGCAAACGCAGGGGTCGGCAGGATGGCGGCACCGAGTGCAACGCCACCAAGCGCCAGCAATTTGCGGCGATTAGCGTCGAATTTGTCCATGATAATCAAGTCTACAGGTCAATGTTATCGTTTATATGCACTTCTGGCGCACAAGAGGCACCTTAACCGCCCGTAAAGCAGACGTCAAGATGACTCAACCCCAGCAGTGACGGGGGCTGCAGAGAATCGCCCCCAATCATGCTAATTATTACGACAATTGATTTCCCCGAACTACTTCATTTACCTGATTAATTGTTCCGCTTTCGATACGATTTGCGAGCTGGATCGCGCAGGCAGATCATAATTGTAAATATCTGTACGATACTGGGTACGATCATCTGCACCAACAAAGGCCGTCAGGTAGTAGAGATTCACCGGAATCGACTGCCGAATATTGACGTAACGTGTATCACCCTGCTTCAGCGCATCAGAAATACGTTTGTCATTCCATCCTGCATCCTGCATCCTGCATCCTGCATCCTGCAACAGCATATTCGCCAGATCGGAAGCTTTATTCACTCGTACACAGCCTGAGCTCAATGCGCGTGTATCACGCTTGAACAGATTGTGGTTCGGCGTGTCATGCAAATAAATGGCCTCTGAACTCGGCATATTGAATTTATAGCGCCCCAGCGAGTTCCGTGGGCCTGGAGCCTGCTGGAAGCGAAACGGTAAATTCGAGGCCGTGATTGTAGACCAGTCAACCTGCCATGGGTCAATCGCTTCTCTGCTGTTCCAGCCGCGCATCACCGTATAGCCATGGCTTTCGAGATATCCCGGATCGTTGCGCACTTTCGGCAGAATATCTTTGCGTGCCAGAGTTGGTGGTACGTTCCACGGCGGGTTTACCACTACGTTGTTAAGTGCACTGCTCATCATCGGCGTTTTGCGATCGGGGCGACCGACAATGACTCGCGAATCCAGCACCTGATTGCCGTTCTGATAGTAGAGCAGCGAATAGGCTGGAATGTTAACCATGATCCCGGTAGAAAGCTCTGTTGGCAGCAAGCGCAATCGCTGGATGTTGAGTGCCAACACGCCAGCACGCTGGGCGGGCGTTACGTTTAACCAGTCACGCGTTGCCGGGCCAATAGCACCATCTGCTCCCAATCCTTGCCATGCCTGAAAACGTTTAACGGCTTCCACCAGTTCATTATCGTAGGCGGCACGAACGGCAGGCGCAGGTTTACTACGAGACGTCGTTTGCTTGTCCATCGGCTTAGTTTCTGCTGTTTCAACAGTAACAGCGGATGGGCTGACTACCGCGTCAGTTGGCGTGTCATCGCCAGGTAGAGTAATTTTCGGCCCCCCGTCCAACATGCCTGTGCGTTGCAATATTTCGCGCAACGCCGGTACGTCGTTACTCCACTGCCCTGGGCGCAACGTTGCTTTGCCGGTCAGTTGGGGCCACGGTTTGGTGTCACTGAGTAAGGCCAGTAACGATTCATGCATCGCCGCATATTGCGGATGCTGCGGTGCCAGTCCTGCAACAAACGTAGGCAATTGACCTTTATCCAGCGCTAGCTGCCATTGGTTAATCACCGAAAGCGGCGGCGTTGAAAGCGCATAAGGTTTACTGCTATATAGCCAGCGAGTGCCTTTGACCGGAATATTTGCAATGAAATGGAGATAGCCCATCATCGCATCAGAGAGCACCACGTCACGTGCCATCCCGTTAACACCAGGATCGGTCAGTAACTCTACCCATTTATTAAACTGCGGCTGGAAACCAGCAATCGCCACCTCTGCCAGCTGTTGCTGGAAGGCTTTAACAGCATCACGGTTTTCCCACATGGGTTGCATATCGCGTGCGGCATACAACAGTTGAAGCTGGTTAAGATAAACCGGCTTGTAACCTGCGGGTAATTGAGATTCGATTTGCGTGCGGGCTTTTTCTGCCGCACCTTCAGACAATGGCTGGATCCCCGCCATTATTGCCGTGGCTTGCGCCTGCGGCAGTGCCTCGCCCTGTTCACTGACAGCCACCGGGCTGTCGCCAGGGATTACTTCAGGCTCATCGGCCTGCGCATTGAACAGTGGAGCGAATGTTACGGCCAGGCACAAACTGATTGCCGACAGCCGACGACCACACATCATATTAAGCAACATCCCTTGCCCCCTGTTTTTATCATACTCTGAATAGCCCGGCTGTTATTTTACGACTTGCCTGTACAACGCCAATACTCACGAAAGTATGACGAGCAAGCCTGTTACTCATCAGGCTTATCTTCAGTATATAAACGCCGATACGTTTTTACATAACCTAATGTAAAGAAGTTTAAAGAAAAGCGCGCCGTTATGTG
>NZ_JBQZXC010000080.1:0-16893 GCF_053555815.1 Shigella sp. SIG6
TCATTGAGCACCTTTTTTAACGTCTTTGAGAGCAACTTTATTATTAGTTACCACTCAGCGCAGGTTTGTTATCAATATTGGTCAACACACCGCTACTGTTAAAGGTCAGCGTCAGCGTTTGCTGCGTTACACCTTCATGACCTGGTTGCTGGCGGAAGACATAGAACCAGGTATTCGTACCAAATGGATCGGACATCAGCGGTGTACCCAATGCGTACGCAACTTGTTGTTGCGTCATGCCAACACGTATTTTGGATACGTCGTTAGCGGTCAGATAGTTCCCCTGGTTGATGTCAGGACGGTAAACCACTCGCTCCAGAGTGGAACAGCCTGCGGTCAACATCAATAGTACTGCTGCTGCAGCAGTCAGCGTTTTACAGCGCATAGTGATTTGATTCCTTTTCGGGCCCGAGCAGTACGTGGCTCATCTGTAATATGCCGATGATAATAGACCTTTCATCACTTTAAAACCTTTTGCTTTCCGGTCTTACGGCGTTTTGCTGTTTACTCTGACCGTGAAGCAGGAAAAAAGTTTACGCTGCAAGCAGTTCTTTCGCATTCGCCAGTGTGTTACGTGTGACTTCACTGCCACCAAGCAGACGCGCCAGCTCTTGTAACCGCGCTTTTTTATCCAGAGATTGCATATGTGTTTCTGTCATCGCACCATCGGTTTCTTTGCTGACAAAATAGTGTTGATGACCACATCCCGCGACTTGTGGCAGGTGGGTAACACACATCACCTGAGTTGATTCGCCGAGTTGACGCAGCAGTTTGCCGACAACTGCCGCTGTTGGACCGCTAATCCCTACATCCACTTCATCAAAAATCAGTGCCGGGGTTTCCATTTTACGCGCCGTGATGACCTGGATTGCCAGTGCGATGCGGGACAATTCACCACCGGATGCGACTTTGGCAATAGGCTGCATTGGCTGACCTGGGTTGGTGGTTACCCGAAACTCAATACGATCGGCACCGTCAGCGCCCAGGTGATGCTCGTCATATTTGACATCAATCGTAAACTGCCCATGCGGCATTGAGAGCGCATGCATACTGTCGGTGATCAGCTGTGCAAGTTCTTCTGCATATTGCTGGCGTTGTTGGTGTAATGCGCGCGCGGTTTCCAGTGCCTGCTGATGATGTTTCGTTACCGCCAGCGCGAGCGTTTCTTGTGAGTCGGCCTGATCGTCCAGTTGCTGCTGTTCTTCCAGTAGCGACTGGTAATACTGTGGTAATGCCTCAGGGCTGACGTGATGTTTACGTGCCAGCGAAATCTGTTTTGAGATGCGCTGTTCAAGTTCAAACAGTCGGTTGGGATCGAGATCCAGACGATCGCAGTAGTGGCGCAGTTCGTCGCTGGCTTCAGCAATCTGGATGGTAGCTTCTTCCAGCATATCAAGTACGCCGGACAGTTTGCTGTCCATGCCAATCAATTCGCTCACCAGTTGTTTAGCCGTGTAAAGCTGACTTTGCAGGTTTGCGTCTTCACCGTCGGCCATTAATGCCAATGCATTCTGGCTGGTGGTCAGCAATTGACCGCTGTTCGCCAGACGTTTGTACTCTTCGTCGATTTGCTCAAACTCTCCGGGCTGCGGATTAAATTCGTTAAGTTCTTTTAATTGGTATTGCAGCAGTTCCGCACGGGCGGCGCGTTCCTGACTTAACTGTTGATGATGCGCGAGGTCACGGCAGCTTTGATGCCACAACTGATAACGTGCGGTCATTTCCTGAAGTAGAGAGGTTTCATTGGCATAGCCATCAAGCAGGAATTTTTGGTGCTCAGGTTTGGTGAGTAATTGATGAGCGTGCTGACCATGGATCTGAATCAGCAACTGACCCAGTTCGCGCAGTTGTGACAGAGGAACAGCTGTACCGTTGATGAAACCACGGGAGCGACCATCACTGCTGATCACGCGACGAAGCAAACATTCATGCCCGTCTTCAAGCTGGTTTTCTTCCAGCCAGCGCAGGGCCGCTGGCGTATCTTTCAGAGAAAAACGGGCGCACAGGTCAGCGCGAGCAGCGCCGGTACGCACCATGTCGGCTTCAGCGCGACCACCGAGACAAAGACCGAGGGCATCTATTGCAATAGATTTACCCGCACCGGTCTCGCCAGTTATTACGGTCATGCCGCTATGAAAATCAATCTCAAGCTCACGAACGATAGCAAAGTTGCTGATGGTCAGTTGTGCCAACATAGTCGTTTTCCTGTATGAAAAACCATTACTGTTATTGTGCACAGTATAAACTGGTTTTATATACAGTAAAGAGGCTGGCGTAAAATTAGAATAATTTTTTTGACCAGCCGAGCTTGGTGCTTAATGTATTGAAATAACTGTAATCTTTCGGATGAATCAGATTCAGATGGTAATCACAGCGACGAATCAGGACATCTTCACCTTCCTGAATCGGCAGTGCTATCTGGCTGTCGCAACTGATTTCCAGGTCGTTACGGCGATGCGAAAAACGCAGACGGATCGTGCTGCTGCTGTTTATGACCAGTGGTCGTGCTGACAACGTATGCGGGAACATGGGCACCAGGGTAATCGCATCCAGAGAGGGGGTCAGAATAGGACCGCCCGCAGAGAGGGAATAGGCGGTGGAGCCTGTTGGCGTCGAAATAATTAGCCCATCAGATCGCTGAGAAAACGCAAAGATCTCGTCGATATACACTTCGAACTCTATCATATGCGCCACTTTGCCAGGATGAAGTACCACTTCGTTAATCGCGGTGCTGATGCGTTTTTGGCAATCTTGCTGACAGACTTGCGCTTCCAGCAAAAAACGTTTCTCGCTGATGTAGTGACCTTCCAGCACATCGGCTAATTGTTGCTGGGCGTTATCGGGGTCAAGGTCAGTCAGGAAACCCAGGTTGCCACGGTTGATTCCAATAACTTTAATATCGTAACGGGCGAGCGTGCGCGCCGCGCCCAGCATATTACCGTCGCCACCAACGACTACCGCGAGATCAGCCAGTTGCCCAATCTCCGCGAGCGTGCCAGTTTTCACATTCTTCAGTTGCAGTTCGTGAGCGATTTGTTGCTCAACGATGACCTCGTAACCTTTTGTGCACAGCCAGCGGTAGAGCATTTCATGTGTTGTCAGTGCAGTAGGGTGCCGTGGGTGTCCCACAATGCCAATACACTTGAAATGATTATTCATTTTTCCGAGGTCCTTGTTGCGAAGATTGATGACAATGTGAGTGCTTCCCTTGAAACCCTGAAACTGATCCCCATAATAAGCGAAGTTAGCGAGATGAATGCGAAAAAAACGCGGAGAAATTCATGAGTAGTAAAGAACAGAAAACGCCTGAGGGGCAAGCCCCGGAAGAAATTATCATGGATCAGCACGAAGAGATTGAGGCAGTTGAGCCAGAAGCTTCTGCTGAGCAGGTGGATCCGCGCGATGAAAAAATTGCGAATCTCGAAGCTCAGCTGGCTGAAGCCCAGACCCGTGAACGTGACGGTATTTTGCGCGTAAAAGCCGAAATGGAAAACCTGCGTCGTCGTACTGAACTGGATATTGAAAAAGCCCACAAATTCGCGCTGGAGAAATTCATCAACGAATTGCTGCCGGTGATTGATAGCCTGGATCGTGCGCTGGAAGTGGCTGATAAAGCTAACCCGGATATGTCTGCGATGGTTGAAGGCATTGAGCTGACGCTGAAGTCGATGCTGGATGTTGTGCGTAAGTTTGGTGTTGAAGTGATCGCCGAAACTAACGTGCCGCTGGACCCGAATGTGCATCAGGCTATCGCAATGGTGGAATCTGATGACGTTGCGCCAGGTAACGTACTGGGCATTATGCAGAAGGGTTATACGCTGAATGGTCGTACGATTCGTGCGGCGATGGTAACTGTAGCGAAAGCAAAAGCGTAATTTCTGTTTTCGTAATAATTCACGGCCCTGCATGCGAATGCAGGGCCGTTTTCGTTACTCCGCCACACTCTCGCGCAGCGGTTTCACAGGAAAAACTTTTACCTGCTTAATCATATTGTCCTGTACGTCGAGAATATCGATATCGTACTCGCCAATACGCACGCGGGTGCCTGCGACAGGGATCTCTTCCAGTGCCTCAAGAATGACGCCATTAACCGTGCGGGCATCATCTTCCGGTAGATGCCAGTTAAAGGCTTTGTTGATTTCCCGCACGTTGGCGGTGCCATCGATAATCACCGAACCGTCGTTTTGCGGCGTGACCTCTTCGGCAAGTGTTGGCGACATCGACGTAGTGAAATCGCCGACAATCTCTTCCAGAATATCTTCAACCGTCACCAGCCCCTGAATGTCTCCATACTCGTTGACGACCAGGCCGACTTTCTTTTTGTTGCGCTGAAACTTTACCAACTGCGTGCTGAGCGGCGTACCTTCAGGCACAAAATAGATCTCGTCCGCGGCGCGCAGCATGGTTTCTTTGGTGAACTCTTTTTTCTCCGACATCAACCGCCAGGCTTCACGTACTCGCAGCATACTGATGGCGTCGTCCAGCGAATCACGGTAAAGCACGATGCGCCCGTGAGGTGAGTGGGAGAGTTGGCGCAGAATAGATTTCCAGTCATCGTTGATATCAATACCGATAATTTCACTGCGCGGCACCATGATGTCATCAACGGTCATTTTTTCCAGATCGAGCACCGACAGCAGCATATCCTGATTGCGACGGGAAATTTGTGAGCGCGATTCATGCACGATAGTGCGCAACTCTTCTTTGCTCAAAGAGCCGCTAACCACGATATCGGTTTTGATACCCATCATGCGCATCAGCATACGGGTGATAGCATTCAGCAACCAGACCAGCGGCATCATCAAAATTTGCAGCGGAGCCAGCAGAAAACTACTCGGATAAGCGACTTTTTCCGGGTACAGCGCGGCAATGGTTTTCGGCAATACCTCAGCAAAAACCAGTACGACAAAAGTCAGCACACCAGTCGCAATTGCCACGCCCGCATCGCCGTACAAACGCATCCCGACAATAGTGCCGAGCGCGGAGGCAAGAATATTGACCAGGTTATTGCCGATTAACACCAGGCTTATCAGGCGGTCTGGCTTACGCAGCAATTTTTCGACGCGTTTGGCCGAGCGATTACCCTGTTTCGCCATATGTCGAAGACGATAGCGGTTGAGGGTCATCATTCCGGTTTCGGACCCGGAAAAATAGGCTGAAATGACCACCATGATGATCAGAATAATGATCAACGTAGTAGTAGAAATGTGTTCCAGGGGAAACTCCTTTTCTGGGTTTAGCTGATTAACTGCTGGACAATTCGGCTGCCGAAGTAGGCCAGTGTCAGAATTACCGCGCCCGCAACGTTAAACCAGACGACGCGGCGTCCACGCCATCCTTCATGGTAATGTCCCCACAGCAGCACAATATAGACAAACCACGCCACGATAGAGAGCACAGCCTTGTCGATATTTTCCATGCTAAATAGGTTGTGCATGTAGAACAGGCCAGTGCAAAGCGTGAGCGTTAGCAGCACCACGCCAATCTGCGTGATGTGGAACATTTTACGCTCGATACTCATCAATGGCGGCATTTCCTGGTTAAATGCCAGCTTCTTGTTCTTCAGTTGGTAATCAATCCACGCCAGTTGCAGCGCGTACAGGGCGGCGATAATTAGCGTGGCATAGGAAAAGAGCGATAAGCCAATGTGCACCAGCATCCCAGGCGTTGCTTCCAGATGGGTGATGTATTCATTGGGCATGAAGGTCGCCAGCGCCAGGTTGATAAGCGCAAAGGCATAGACAATGGGTAGCAGCAACCAGCCACGATTGCGAGAAGCCACAATGGTCATTACCGTACAGATCACCAAACTGACCAATGAACCAACGTTCAGCAGGCTGAGGTTTTGTCCGCTATCACCGTCGGGCAGGATGCGGGCTTCCAGAGCGATTGCGTGGCAGACCAGCGCAATGGCCGCAGAAATAATAGCCATGCGCCGCCAGCCGCCGTTTTTTTGCAGCAGACCGGGAACAATCAGCGCAAGACTGACGGAGTAGGCGACAAGCGCGAGCAGAGCAAAAACGGGCATAGTAATGTCGACAGTTTGAGCAATAAGAAAGAGAAGCAGTATAGCGTCAGGTGAACGCTGCTCCAACCGTTGCATAACAACAAAGACGCCTTCATGTTATACTGCGGCAAAATACTGATGATGTGTCGCGATTGCGGCCAACCGTTTCCACCCCAGGCGAGAGACAATGTTTGATAATTTAACCGATCGTTTGTCGCGCACGCTGCGCAATATCAGTGGCCGTGGACGCCTCACTGAAGACAACGTAAAAGATACGCTGCGCGAAGTGCGCATGGCGCTGCTGGAGGCGGACGTCGCTCTGCCGGTAGTGCGTGAGTTTATCAATCGCGTAAAAGAGAAAGCGGTTGGTCATGAAGTTAATAAGAGCCTGACGCCGGGGCAGGAGTTCGTCAAAATCGTCCGTAACGAACTGGTTGCGGCGATGGGCGAAGAGAACCAGACCCTGAATCTGGCTGCGCAACCGCCTGCGGTCGTGCTGATGGCAGGCCTGCAAGGTGCCGGTAAAACAACCAGCGTTGGTAAACTCGGTAATTTCCTGCGCGAGAAGCACAAGAAGAAAGTGCTGGTGGTTTCTGCTGACGTCTATCGCCCGGCGGCAATCAAACAGCTTGAGACGCTGGCAGAGCAGGTGGGCGTTGATTTCTTCCCTTCTGATGTTGGTCAGAAGCCGGTTGATATTGTTAACGCGGCGCTGAAAGAAGCCAAACTGAAATTCTACGACGTGCTGCTGGTGGATACCGCTGGTCGTCTGCACGTTGACGAAGCGATGATGGACGAGATCAAACAAGTCCATGCGTCGATTAACCCGGTTGAAACCCTGTTTGTGGTTGACGCCATGACCGGTCAGGATGCGGCCAATACGGCAAAAGCATTCAATGAAGCGTTACCGCTTACCGGCGTAGTGTTGACCAAAGTGGACGGCGATGCCCGCGGCGGTGCGGCGCTCTCTATTCGTCACATCACTGGCAAACCGATCAAGTTCCTCGGTGTTGGCGAGAAAACTGAGGCGCTGGAGCCGTTCCATCCGGACCGCATCGCGTCGCGTATTCTCGGCATGGGCGACGTACTGTCGCTGATCGAAGATATCGAAAGCAAAGTTGACCGCGCGCAGGCAGAGAAATTAGCCAGCAAGCTAAAAAAAGGCGACGGCTTCGATCTCAACGACTTTCTTGAGCAACTGCGCCAGATGAAAAATATGGGCGGCATGGCCAGCTTGATGGGCAAACTGCCGGGCATGGGGCAGATCCCGGATAACGTCAAGTCGCAGATGGACGATAAAGTGCTGGTGCGTATGGA
Source organism: Shigella sp. SIG6 (assembly GCF_053555815.1). Classification (NCBI taxonomy): domain Bacteria; kingdom Pseudomonadati; phylum Pseudomonadota; class Gammaproteobacteria; order Enterobacterales; family Enterobacteriaceae; genus Shigella; species Shigella sp. SIG6. Next base: position 7,325 of record NZ_JBQZXC010000080.1, read on the forward strand.
AGCCATCATCAACTCAATGACGATGAAAGAGCGCGCTAAGCCAGAAATCATCAAAGGTTCGCGTAAGCGTCGTATCGCCGCCGGTTGCGGGATGCAGGTACAGGACGTTAACCGCCTTCTGAAGCAGTTCGACGACATGCAGCGCATGATGAAGAAAATGAAGAAAGGCGGAATGGCGAAGATGATGAGAAGCATGAAGGGAATGATGCCGCCGGGATTTCCTGGTCGCTAAATGACCTTATGCGACAGAGTTATTAACTGCTGATTGCATTTTCTCCAGAAATCAGTAAAATTTTCGGGCTTTTAATATGACACCGGACTCCGTTCCTCGATGGGGTCCGGTTGTTTTATTCACACAAGAGGATGTTATGGTAACTATTCGTTTAGCACGTCACGGCGCTAAAAAGCGTCCGTTCTACCAGGTTGTTGTCGCTGACAGCCGTAATGCACGCAACGGTCGCTTCATCGAGCGCGTTGGTTTCTTCAACCCAATCGCTAGCGAAAAAGAAGAAGGCACTCGCCTGGATCTGGATCGCATCGCTCACTGGGTTGGCCAGGGCGCAACTATTTCTGATCGCGTTGCTGCGCTGATCAAAGAAGTAAACAAAGCAGCTTAATCTGTCACGGTGGTCATGATGAGCAAACAACTCACCGCGCAAGCACCTGTTGATCCCATTGTTTTGGGAAAAATGGGTTCGTCTTACGGTATTCGTGGGTGGCTCAGAGTGTTTTCTTCCACCGAAGACGCCGAAAGCATTTTTGACTATCAGCCCTGGTTTATCCAGAAGGCGGGTCAGTGGCAGCAAGTCCAGCTGGAAAGCTGGAAGCACCACAATCAGGACATGATCATCAAGCTGAAAGGCGTTGACGATCGTGATGCGGCGAACCTGCTGACGAATTGTGAAATTGTCGTGGATTCATCGCAGCTGCCTCAGCTTGAAGAGGGGGACTACTACTGGAAAGACCTGATGGGCTGCCAGGTAGTAACCACTGAAGGCTACGATCTCGGTAAAGTCGTCGATATGATGGAAACCGGATCTAATGACGTTCTCGTCATTAAGGCAAACCTGAAAGATGCGTTTGGTATCAAGGAACGTCTCGTACCGTTCCTCGATGGGCAGGTTATCAAGAAAGTCGATCTCACTACTCGTTCAATCGAAGTAGATTGGGATCCTGGTTTTTAAACCACCGGATAAACGGTAAAAGACGGCGCTATGTGGATTGGCATAATTAGCCTGTTTCCTGAAATGTTCCGCGCAATTACCGATTACGGGGTAACTGGCCGGGCAGTTAAAAATGGCCTGCTGAGCATCCAGAGTTGGAGTCCTCGCGACTTCACGCATGACCGGCACCGTACCGTGGACGATCGTCCCTATGGCGGCGGACCGGGGATGTTAATGATGGTGCAACCCTTGCGGGACGCCATTCATGCAGCAAAAGCCGCGGCGGGTGAAGGCGCAAAGGTGATTTATCTGTCACCACAGGGACGCAAGCTTGATCAAGCAGGCGTCAGCGAACTGGCAACGAATCAAAAATTGATTCTGGTGTGCGGTCGCTACGAAGGTATAGATGAGCGCGTGATCCAAACCGAAATTGACGAAGAATGGTCAATCGGCGATTACGTTCTCAGTGGTGGTGAGTTACCAGCAATGACGCTGATTGACTCCGTTTCCCGGTTTATTCCGGGAGTACTGGGACATGAAGCCTCGGCAACGGAAGATTCCTTTGCTGAAGGATTGCTGGATTGCCCGCACTATACGCGGCCTGAGGTGTTAGAAGGGATGGAAGTTCCGCCAGTGTTACTGTCGGGCAACCATGCCGAGATACGTCGCTGGCGTTTGAAACAGTCGCTGGGCCGTACCTGGCTTAGAAGACCTGAACTTCTGGAAAACCTGGCTCTGACTGAAGAGCAAGCAAGGTTGCTGGCGGAGTTCAAAACGGAACACGCACAACAGCAACATAAACATGATGGGATGGCGTAAGCCCCCGAGAGATCAGTTTACCCAGGATAAGAGATTAAATTATGAGCAACATTATTAAGCAACTTGAACAAGAGCAGATGAAGCAGGACGTACCTTCCTTCCGTCCGGGTGATACCGTGGAAGTGAAAGTATGGGTTGTTGAAGGTTCCAAAAAACGTCTGCAGGCATTCGAGGGCGTGGTTATCGCTATTCGTAACCGCGGTCTGCACTCTGCATTCACTGTTCGTAAAATTTCCAACGGCGAAGGCGTTGAGCGTGTCTTCCAGACTCACTCTCCGGTAGTTGACAGCATTTCTGTCAAACGTCGTGGTGCTGTTCGTAAAGCTAAACTGTACTACCTGCGTGAGCGTACTGGTAAGGCTGCTCGTATCAAAGAGCGTCTTAACTAAGATTTCGCTTAAGCGACATCCTGTTAAGAAGGGCTGGCCAATTGGCTGGCCCTTTTTTTGTCTGTTTGCTCGTGTTTTAAGGGGTTGTAATCACCACTGCGACGCGGCGGTTCTCGGCGCGGCCCTGGGCGGTCTTGTTACTGGCTATGGGATATTTTTTTCCTAAACCCTGTGTGGTGAGATTGCTGCGTGGAATTTGTCCACCAATAGCCCATGCATCGGCCACGACATTCGCCCGTTTCAATGATAAGCCTTCGTTGTAACTGTCTTCACCATAGTTATCGGTGTGTCCATCCATACGGGCATGTGTTAGCCCTGTCGAGGCCAATTTGGCTGCCATGGTTTGGATCTGTTGCTGGCTTTCCGGGAGCAATTTGTAGTCATTTTTTGCGAACAGAATGGCATCTGATAAGCCCAGCGACCAGTCGCCGGCGGATTCAGTAAATCCATAAGATTGCATAGCGGCGACTTGCTCAGGAGTAAACTTTCCCTGAGGGGACTGGCAGCCAGTCAGTATTAGTGAGGTGAAAATCAGGGGTGCTACCAGGTGCTTTATCATATCGATATATCCTTGTTATCTCACCAGCTTTTCGGCACGCTGGTGTTTGGCCTGATACATATTGTGATCGGCAAGCTCTTGTAATTTTTCCGCAGAGGCGTGCTCAATGGTCATCGCGTAACCAATGCTTAATGTCATGGTGGTCTGATGGCCATTATGAAGATCAAACGGGAGATTAAAGATTTGTGTCAGTGCTGAGCATATCTGCTGCACTTCAGATTCCGACTGTACATCATAGAGCACCATAGCGAATTCATCGCCGCCTAGGCGGTATGCTTTATGTCGCAGCCCGCCAAATTCAGCTAACCGTTTTGCGATTTCAATCAAGACCCTATCGCCCGTCGCATGACCCCAGGTATCATTGATATATTTGAAATTATCGCCATCAAGAAATAGTAACGCCGACGTTTTTCGGGCATCGGAATTGTTCATCAACGTATTGATGCCGCTACGAAACGCTGCGCGGTTAGCCAGCCCGGTTAATGGGTCATGTAGCGCGGTACGCAGAAGCTGCGCATTTTTGGCCTGTAAACGAAGCTGCCACTCTTCCATTTCATCCAGCAGACTGTTTAAGTCGAGAGCGAAGCGGTGAAACTCAGCGATACGTTCTTCCGAAACTCGTCGGGTAAAATTGCGGTTGGAACGCACATCATATACGACATCGGTGATATTTTTCAGTGCTTCCACCAGGCCATTGTGCAAATGGCGGGTGAGGGTAATTGCGATGCCTGATGCCAGCAGAATACAACCGGTCAGTACGGCGAGCGAAAACCAGATAAAATGGCTGATTGAACTGTCGCGAGCGGTTAAGCGTACTTCGCCAATGGTTTCACCATTGTGACGAATCGGCTGAATGATGGGGGCAGGGAAGAGCCAGTGGCTTATGAAATTGCTGAAAGTATCGCCTGGATCCTTACGGGGGTAATGCCAGGATGCCAGAATATTTTGCTGCTTATCACGTACTTCTGCAGTTGAAAATGCCCTTGCTGGCCCAGCGCTGCCAGTGCCAGGTTTTTTTGCGCGTACTGTTTCAGGGTCAGCACCGAGGTCACGGAAAGCAGCAACCAGATCAGCATCATAGTGATAAATATGCTGGTCATACTGATGTTGCGTAATGCTCTTTTAAACGTGGGGCGCTTATTAAGAGAATTATCGTTATCCATCATTTTTCTTCCGTGCGAGCATTAAGACATCCGGGTTGACCTTTACACCGCTACGCGATAAGGCATCCAGGTTTACGGCAAATCTGACGTCATTATTGTGGATGATCAGACAAAAGGCGCTACCAATAATGCACTCGGTATTTTGTTCGGCAATTAATAATAACGCCTTTGACGGATATTGTTCGGTTAATTCCATCTGGAATGTCGGTGACTCGTTGCCAAAATAAAAACCATTGCAGCCTGAAATCATCGCCTCTTGTTGAGTGTGAATGATGACAGGCAGATAAGGCAAAGATGTCGCGGCATTCTCTTGTAGGGCGGTACTAAAACGTGAAGATGAAAAGATACATAACTTTGGTGGCCCTGATAGCGCAGGCCAGCGGGTGTAACTGACAATACCGGAAACCATCATACGCACGTTTTTCGCAACGTCAGAAGGCTCTTGAGCGAGTATTGGTGCTCCCGTCAGCAGGAGAATCAGAAGTAAGAACAGTCGGTGAGAAAAACGCATTCAGGGATCCCCACCATCTTCGCTCGAAATGCATCGATATTTTTTCAGGATGCTCATTAAAATATCATTTTTTCATGCGACCGTCATCAATGTGAGAAATAAAACACAATGAGTAAAATCTTATGTTTAATTTATTTGTGGGGTTTTAATTAATTTAATCGTATTGTGCTGGCATTTTCATCAGCCCCTTTTTGCCATACTTCATGCAGTTGGCTGGCATTTTCAACATTGTTGCAGCTGGCAGGAAAGCTTTTACCGGAAAGTCCCCGGGCATAAGTAAAATCGGTCTGGCAAGTTTTCTTTTGCCCTTCGGCATATCCTTTAAGGTATAGACCGCGATCCGCCTGTGAATCGCTAAATGCATCGTCATCTTTTATGGCGCTGCCCGATATCGCATCTTCCATACCGACATCATACCAGTCGGTGCTGGTCAAGGTTGGCGCGTGAGTATAAGGATCAATCTGACATCCGCTAACCAGTAAAGCCAACAAGGGGGCGATAAACTTTTTCATCATTTCTTTCTCCTTTTTCAAAGCATAGCGGATTGTTTTCAAAGGGAGTGTAAATTTATCTATACAGAAGCAAGAGTTGAAAGCGCGACTAAATTGCCTGTGTAAATAAAAATGTACGAAATATGGATTGAAAACTTTACTTCATGTGTTATCGTTACGTCATCCTCGCTGAGGATCAACTATCGCAAACGAGCATAAACAGGATCGCCATCATGCATAAAGACGCGCTGAATAACGTACATATTACCGACGAACAGGTTTTAATGACTCCGGAACAACTGAAGGCCGCTTTTCCATTGAGCCTGCAACAAGAAGCCCAGATTGCTGACTCGCGTAAAACCATTTCAGATATTATCGCCGGGCGCGATCCTCGTCTGCTGGTAGTATGTGGTCCTTGTTCCATTCATGATCCGGAAACTGCTCTGGAATATGCTCGTCGATTTAAAGCTCTTGCCGCAGAGGTCAGCGATAGCCTCTATCTGGTAATGCGCGTCTATTTTGAAAAACCCCGTACCACTGTCGGCTGGAAAGGGTTAATTAACGATCCCCATATGGATGGCTCTTTTGATGTAGAAGCCGGGCTGCAGATCGCGCGTAAATTGTTGCTTGAGCTGGTGAATATGGGACTGCCACTGGCGACGGAAGCGTTAGATCCGAATAGCCCGCAATACCTAGGCGATCTGTTTAGCTGGTCAGCAATTGGTGCTCGTACAACGGAATCGCAAACTCACCGTGAAATGGCCTCCGGGCTTTCCATGCCGGTTGGTTTTAAAAACGGCACCGACGGCAGTCTGGCAACAGCAATTAACGCTATGCGCGCCGCCGCCCAGCCGCACTGTTTTGTTGGCATTAACCAGGCAGGGCAGGTTGCGTTGCTACAAACTCAGGGGAATCCGGACGGGCATGTGATCCTGCGCGGTGGTAAAGCGCCGAACTATAGCCCTGCGGATGTTGCGCAATGTGAAAAAGAGATGGAACAGGCGGGACTGCGCCCGTCTCTGATGGTAGATTGCAGCCACGGTAATTCCAATAAAGATTATCGCCGTCAGCCTGCGGTGGCAGAATCCGTGGTTGCTCAAATCAAAGATGGCAATCGCTCAATTATTGGTCTGATGATCGAAAGTAATATCCACGAGGGCAATCAGTCTTCTGAGCAACCGCGCAGTGAAATGAAATACGGTGTATCCGTAACCGATGCCTGCATTAGCTGGGAAATGACCGATGCCTTGCTGCGTGAAATTCATCAGGATCTGAACGGGCAGCTGACGGCTCGCGTGACTTAAGAGGTTTATTATGGTTGCTGAATTGACCGCATTACGCGATCAAATTGATGAAGTCGATAAAGCGCTGCTGAATTTATTAGCGAAGCGTCTGGAACTGGTTGCTGAAGTGGGCGAGGTGAAAAGCCGCTTTGGACTGCCTATTTATGTTCCGGAGCGCGAGGCATCTATGTTGGCCTCGCGTCGTGCAGAGGCGGAAGCTCTGGGTGTACCGCCAGATCTGATTGAGGATGTTTTGCGTCGGGTGATGCGTGAATCTTACTCCAGTGAAAACGACAAAGGATTTAAAACACTTTGTCCGTCACTGCGTCCGGTGGTTATCGTCGGCGGTGGCGGTCAGATGGGACGCCTGTTCGAGAAGATGCTGACACTATCGGGTTATCAGGTGCGGATTCTGGAGCAACATGACTGGGATCGAGCGGCTGATATTGTTGCCGATGCCGGAATGGTGATTGTTAGTGTGCCAATCCACGTTACTGAGCAAGTTATCGGCAAATTACCGCCTTTACCGAAAGATTGTATTCTGGTTGATCTGGCATCAGTGAAAAATGGACCATTACAGGCCATGCTGGCGGCGCACGATGGCCCGGTACTGGGGTTACACCCGATGTTCGGCCCGGACAGCGGTAGCCTGGCAAAGCAAGTTGTGGTCTGGTGTGATGGACGTAAGCCGGAAGCATACCAATGGTTTCTGGAGCAAATTCAGGTCTGGGGCGCTCGGTTGCATCGTATTAGCGCTGTCGAGCACGATCAGAATATGGCGTTTATTCAGGCTCTGCGCCACTTTGCTACTTTTGCTTACGGGCTGCACCTGGCAGAAGAAAATGTTCAGCTTGAGCAACTTCTGGCGCTCTCTTCGCCGATTTACCGCCTTGAGCTGGCGATGGTCGGGCGACTGTTTGCTCAGGATCCGCAGCTTTATGCCGACATCATTATGTCGTCAGAGCGTAATCTGGCGTTAATCAAACGTTACTATAAGCGTTTCGGCGAGGCGATTGAGTTGCTGGAGCAGGGCGATAAGCAGGCGTTTATTGACAGTTTCCGCAAGGTGGAGCACTGGTTCGGCGATTACGCACAGCGTTTTCAGAGTGAAAGCCGCGTGTTATTGCGTCAGGCGAATGACAATCGCCAGTAATAATCCAGTGCCGGATGATTCACATCATCCGGCACCTTTTCATCAGGTTGGATCAACAGGCACTACGTTCTCACTTGGGTAACAGCCCAATACCTTCATTGAACGGGTGATTTCCCCTAACTCTTTCAATGCTTTTTGCATTTCCGCTGATTCAAGATTGGCCTGAATATCCAGATAGAACATCTCTTCCCATGGATTACCGTGAATCGGGCGTGATTCCAGACGGGTCATAATCAGATTGTGGTTGCGCAGTACCAGCAACGCTTCAACCAACGCACCGGCTTGTTGCCCGGTCGCCATTAACAACGTGGTTTTCGCCGGAACCTGATCAGACACGTTAATGGCTTTACGCGCCAACACCACAAATCGGGTGAAGTTTTGTCGCTGATTTGCTTCAATACGCTCCAGTACCTGCAAACCGTACAAAGTGCCGCCAGCTTCGCTTCCCAACGCAGCAACATGCGGTGATTTTGCCTGTGCAACCTTTTCCATTGCCGCAGACGTACTTTCGGTATATTCAATCTTCCAGTGCGGATAACGATTAAGGAATTTGCTGCATTGCTGGAATGGCTGCGGATGGCTGTAGACCGTATTGATGGTGGATAAATCAGTAGTGCCGGAGACCAACAAACAATGGTCGATAGTTAACGTCATCTCGCCAACAATCGACAAGCTGGTATGTTGCAGCAGATCGTAAACGTCGTTTATGGCACCGGAGCTGGTATTTTCAATCGGTACGACGGCATAGTCGGCCTGGCCGGTTTCCACCTGATTAAAAATATCGGCAAATTTGGCGCAGCCACTTTCAATGAATTGCTCAAAGTGACGGGCAGCATACTGGCGCGCCGCAAGATGGGAATAAGAACCTTTGGGGCCGAGAAAAGCGATGCGTGCTGAGTACGGATTAATTTTATTGAGATGTTGTTGGAGCAAAGCCTGCTGAGTTAATACGGAATCTTCAATGATGAGCTGGAACAGGCGAGTAATGTAATGGGCGTCCAGATGGTGCGCTTTACCGAGCGTAATTAATCTTTCCAGCAAATCGCGTTCACGATCAATATCACGTACCGGGCGATGCGAGAGCAGTTTGGCTTTTCCCACCTCGACGGCCAGTTCGCGCCGTTCTGCCAGTAACGCTAATAATTTTTCATCCAGCGCGCTGATTTTCTCTCGCAGCGCCAGTAGCGGGTTTTCCGATGTCATAGTGTTGCCTTTTTGTTATCAATAAAAAAGGCCCCCCGATTTGGGAGGCCTTATTGTTCGTCTTCGCATTCTGTTTCACACGACGAAACGCCTCCCATTCAGGGGAAGGTAAAAAAGAATGCGAAGAAAAACGGTATGTGTTTCATGTTTGTTTCCTTAAGTGACTTTAGTACAGTACCCGTACTGTTTTCACGCTGTCAACAAAAAACGCGCCCGAAGGCGCGTTGGCGATACACTCAATATAAAGGACTACTCTTCTTCAACTTCTTCGACGAAGTTGGCGTCTTTCACCGATGTTGCGGCACGACGTGCTTCGCCTTTGTGCTGCAGTTTATTGAGCTGCCGTTCCAGCTTGTTGATCAATTCGTTAATTGCGGTGTACATATCTTCATGTTTACCACTGGCAACCAGAACGCCGTTAGGTGTATTGATTGTGGCGTCAGCAACAAACCCTTGTGGCTCTTTGGACAGAATGATATGTGGATTAATCAGATGTGTTTGCCATTTTTCCAGTTTGGCGAGACGGTCTGCGACATGTTGGCGGATGGCCGGAGTAATTTCCATTTGTTTGCTGGTAATGTTCATTGTCATAAATTTTACCTCTTGTCTTCCCGTCTTGGTGAATTCAGCATACCGTTCCTGATGTCAAAATGTGTGATGGAAATCTCATAATTTTGTCACTTTTTGTCAACGAATCTTTTTTGTGAGAAATCGCAGGAAGAGGTGTTTTTTTACTTGAGGAATATCTCAAAGCGAGCCATATTTGATGAGATCGATAGTGACTAAATCGCTTCAGTTTCACAACTAACAGAATAAAAAAACGGCAGCTCAAGGG
>NZ_JBQZXC010000081.1:0-16806 GCF_053555815.1 Shigella sp. SIG6
GGTGTCTGGAAATATAGGGGCAAATCCAAGCACTGGCAAAGGCTCGCCCATGCCGGTGTATCCTGGCGGGGTCCAGACATACATCTGACGTTCAGATTGCAATGCGTTGGAGTGGTAAGTTATGGCGATCAAATCACCATGCGCAACAGAACGCGTATCCAGATAACTGCCTGGCACCAGAATCATACTGGAGTTAACCTGGCGCTGAGGCTTAGTCATTGCGGTGCCTGTATCAATGCTGCGTACACCATCAACATTGAAAAAATACTCGTACAGGTTGCCTTTCAGGATAGGTGTGCGCCACGACCAGACTCCTGCTTCGTCTTTGGTCATCGGGTGAATATTGTCCGGAACCGGAACACCCACCACTACAGAGACATTTTTTGCCCCAGGGGCAAAGTAGCGAAAGGTCACGCTGTTATCGGCATTGACCTGAGTCACATACTGTTTCACCGGGATAGTGGGTGCCGGGCTGGCTGGCATATCCGCTGCTATGGCCCACTGAGCAGAAATACCGCTGGCAATAGCCAGCGTTAAAGCAGCAATTTTTATATTCATCGTAATATTCCTTTCATTAAGTTCCATTACCACCAGATTTCAGCCTGGGCACCGACAGCAAACTGGTCGTCTTTATTGTCTTCGAAGGTGAAGCCATCCAGTTCGTTTTCCAGGGCTTTGATATACGTGGCGTAGAAACGAATTTCCAGACGCGAGGTCAACATACTGGTATTGACTTTAAAGGTATGGAAGAGCGTGGTTTTATAACCAGACTCATTAAATTTATTACTATTCGCATCTTTGTTTTGCTGGGTGAAATAGCCCAGTTCAACACCTGTCTGGTTATATTGGTCCCAAATATAGGCCGGGCGAACAACCGCACGAATAGATTCGAAATCAGAGTGTGCGCCTGTTTCGTAGCTATAAATATCGTTACCGAAGGAGTAAACAATCGCGTTAGCCACAATAAAATGATCGCCGATATAGGCTTCGCCCTGCGAGGTCAGACGAACTGCTGTTCCGCCGGTGTGATCACCATAATAACGACCATTAAAGGTGGTAAATGGACTTGCGCCAGCATAACGGCCAAAGTTCCTGGCGATAGAGTTATTCACAACCAGGAAGGAGAATTCGTTGAAGCCACCTTTATCAAATTTCTGCGTTAAAGATGTGCCGAACATCCAGGTATCTTTCCAGTCATAATACCCGTTATTATCCTGATTATCTTTTTCCGATGCGCTTTCGTTTGCCGTGACATAACGACCACTCACCATTAAGGTCGCTTTATCCCATAACGGGATATCTTTATAGCGTAAATCAATAGTATGGGTATTAATCTGCTGTTTGTTTTGCAGGCTGCGATCGTAATCATCGACATCTTCGCGAACCAGCGCGATATCAATTTTACCCGGACCGACTTTCCAGTTTTCCAGACCTACACCCGCTGCGGCATCAGTACGCTGCGTTTTCCAGTCCAGCATCTGGATTTCAATTTTCGGCGCACCGTGTTTACCCACCCAGAAATCAGCCTCTGGCGCAAAGGGCAGGAAACCTTTGGTGGTAACGTACATATCGGAGAACTGCATAAAGTTCTCGCCACCGGCGTTATCGCCAAACCAGCCGGTAGAGTACTGCTGACCAACGTTACCATCCATCATCACAACGGCATCAACCCGTTTGCCGTTTTCGTTGTAGACACGTTGTTTTAACTGCAAATCAAACCAGCCGGAGTATTCGTTACCAAAGCGGCCCAGAGAACCAATCGCCCATGATTTAGGTGAACCATGAGAGGCGGTCCCCCAACCAGAACGGTAATAGCCGTTGTAACTAAAGCCAATTTCATCTTTCACAAACTTACTGAAATCTTTCAGAGTCATGGAAGAATAAATCGAGCCTGTCTCACTGGCATTTTTCTCTTCATTTTTGACCAGTACAGCATCAGGTTTTGCGGCACTACTGGTCGGGAACGGATTGGCGGCATACCCTTGATCATTCGTACTTACGCTACGATTCACCGTCGCTGGCGTATATTTTTTCTTCTCTTCATCTTTATACTTTTTGAGTTCGCTTTGCGTTTCTCTTAACGCTTTTTCTAATAACTCAAGGCGTTGTTCCACCGTTAATGATTCAGCCAATGATTGTGCAGAAAAGGCTAACGGTGCCATTAATAAGATGGCAGAGGTAATAAGATTTCGTCTAAACATAATATCCCTTTATGGTGCAAAGAAAGAATTAACGTATCGCATCCAGACTGTTCTGAATGCGACGATAATTAAGGTGCTTTATTGGTTATTTTTTTAATGACAGCCCCCGCGTTTTGATCACTTCTGCATACCATCCGAAGCTTTTCTTACGCGTTCTTGTGAGGCTTCCTTCGCCATTATCATCACGATCCACATAAATAAAGCCGTCGCGCTTAGACATTTGTGAATGAGATGCACTGACTAAATCAATTGGCCCCCAACTGGTGTACCCCATAATATCCACACCATCGGCAATCGCTTCATTTACCTGTACCAGGTGATCGTTTAAATAGGCAATTCGATAATCGTCCTGTATCGAACCATCCGCTTCAACGCTGTCTTTTACGCCTAATCCATTCTCGACAATAAATAACGGTTTTTGATAACGATCCCAAAGCGTATTTAACAGAACCCGTAATCCAACCGGATCAATTTGCCACCCCCACTCTGAACTTTTCAGATGCGGATTGGGGATCATATTCAGTATGTTGCCCTTCGCATTTTTATTAATGCTTTCGTCGTGGGAAACACAACCAGTCATGTAATAACTAAAAGAGATGAAATCTACAGTATGTTTTAAATCTTCTGCGTCACTTTCAGTCATCTCAATGGTGATATTGTGGTCGCGGAAGAAACGCTGCATATAGCCGGGATACTGGCCACGCGCCTGAACATCACCAAAGAACATCCAGCGCCGGTTCTCTTCCATGGCCTGCAACATATCCTGTGGCTGGCAGGTGAGGGGGTAAACCAGCCCACCGAGAAGCATATTGCCGATTTTCGCTTCGGGGATCAGGCTATGATAGGCTTTAACTGCCCGCGCACTGGCAACCAGTTGATGATGGATCGCCTGATAAACTTCCGCCTCGCCACTCTCTTCTGCCAGCCCCACGCCCGTGAATGGCGCGTGTAACGACATATTGATTTCATTAAACGTCAGCCATAACGCTACTTTATGTTGGTAGCGGGTAAAGACCGTGCGGGCGTAATGCTCGAAGTGATCGATGACCGCCCGATTAGCCCAACCGCCGTAGTTTTTCACCAGCCCATATAGCATTTCGTAATGGGATAACGTTACCAGCGGCTTGATCCCCGCCTGCGCCATTTCATCAAACAGCCGATCGTAAAACGCTAACCCCGCTTCATTCGGTTCGGCTTCGTCGCCCTGAGGGAAAATTCGCGCCCAGGCAATGGAAATACGCAGACAGGTGAAGCCCATCTCGGCAAATAACGCGATATCTTCCGGGTAACGGTGATAAAAATCGATGGCGACATCTTTGATATTCTCTTTCCCCAGGATGCGCGGTTCCATTTTTCCCATTACGCCATGAGGCTGTAAATCTGAGGTCGTGATCCCTTTGCCATCTTCCAGCCAGGCACCTTCCACCTGATTGGCAGCTGTTGCTCCACCCCAAAGAAATGTTTCTGGAAATGCTTTCATAATTAACTCCTTTTATCGTTAGCGAATGATGGATAACAGCGGTTCACCTGCGCTTATCTGCGCCGTGCCGTGGGGTAATACGTCTGTAAAATCATCGCTATTACTGATTAATACCGGCGTCGTCAGATCAAATCCGGCCTCGCGAATAGCAGGGATATCAAAAGAAATCAGCCGATCGCCTGTATTGACCTTGTCACCCACGTTGACGTGAGCGGAAAAGAATTTGCCGTCCAGTTTTACTGTGTCGATACCGACATGAATCAGGATCTCCACACCATCATCTGACTCAATGCCAATGGCGTGTAATGTGGCGAACAACGAAGCAATTCGACCCGCAACCGGAGAACGCACTTCACCAACCGAGGGCAGAATGGCGATACCTTTACCCAACAGGCCACTGGCAAACGTGGTATCAGCGACGTGAATGAGCGGCACAATCTCTCCCGTCATCGGTGAACAGATACCGCCCTGCTCAGGTGGTGTAATAACCTCTGGTGTTTTCTCTTGCGGGGCACCCTGCGCTGGCTGACGTTTACTGGTGATGAAATGAAGCATCAACGTACCAACAAATGCGCAACCTATGGCAATGACACCGCCAATAACGCTGGCCCAGACGGTGAAATCAATCCCCGTTGACGGGATGGTCTGCATGAAGGTGAAAATACTTGGCAAACCAAAGGAGTAAACTTTCGTTTGCGCGTAGCCAATGATGGTGGCCCCCAATGCTCCACTGATACAGGCGATAACAAAGGGGTACTTACGCGGCAGGTTGACTCCATATACCGCTGGTTCGGTGATACCAAACAGACCCGTCAACGCCGCTGATCCCGCCACCACTTTTTTCTGCGCATCGCGTTCGCAGAGGAAGACGCCGAGCGCCGCCCCGACCTGCGCCATAATGGCGGGCATTAACAGCGGGATCATGGTGTCGTAGCCCAGCACGGTGAAGTTATTGATACACAGCGGCACCAGGCCCCAGTGCAGTCCGAACATGACGAAGATTTGCCAGAAGCCGCCCATTACCGCGCCCGCAAATGCAGGAACCGCCTGATAAAGCCAGAGATAACCGGCGGCAATCATTTCGCTTATCCAGGTTGATAGCGGCCCCACCAGCAGAAAGGTGACGGGTGTGATAACCATCAGACATAGCAATGGTGTGAAGAAATTTTTGATTGCCGACGGTAACCACGCATTAAGTCGGCGTTCCAGAATGCTGCACAACCAGGCAGAAAAAATAATGGGAATAACCGATGACGAGTAATTCAACAATGTGACCGGAATACCCAGGAAATCCAGCCCCGGCGCATCCGCTTTTTGCCCGTTCTCGAAGGCAGTCAGAATTAATGGATGCACTAACGCTCCACCAATCACCATGGCAGTAAATGGATTACCGCCGAAGCGTTTGCCCGCGGTGTATCCCAGGATTATCGGGAAGAACCCAAACAAGGCATCACTGGCGCTGAATAAAATTAAATAAGTACCACTTTGTTCGGTCGTCCACTGAAAAGTGAGCGCCAGAGCCAGCATACCTTTCAGGATCCCGGTTGCCGCCATCAGACCGATCAGAGGCGTAAAAATACCTGAAATAACATAAACAAAGCGGTTTAGCAGATTACCTTTCTCATCATTTTCCGGTGCCTGTTGCGCTTTTTCGCCAAGGCCTGCCACGCTGTTAACCGCCAGGAAGACATCGGCCACATGGTTACCTATGACCACCTGAAACTGACCACCGCTTTCCACCACCATAATAATACCGGGGGTCTTTTTCAGTACCTCAGCTTGCGCTTTGCTTTCATCCTTTAACTTAAAACGTAATCGCGTTGCGCAATGCATCAGACTCACAATGTTATCTGCGCCCCCGACTCCTGCGACTATTTTTCTGGCTAACTCCGTCATAACTTGCCCTCTACCGCTTTGCGGCAAAACTCCAAAAAAAAACCTGAAAAAAAACGGCCTGACGTGAATCAAGCAATTTTTTTCAGGTTTTGCCCGCTTAGTGCGGTAACAATCCTTTACTCAGTAATAATATTTCAGTGTTCTTTGCGCACGCGCTCTATATTTATGGCTAAAAACATAATCTCTGCGGGTGAAATTTTACGTTGATACTGCAAACCAATAAAAATGGCGATCCGTTCCGCACATTGCCATGCTTGCGGGTAATTTTGTTTTACTGCTTGTTGTAATGATTCATCACTATCGTTAATTGAAGCATGTTCAAGAATACGCCAGGATAAAAACTTCAGATGTGTAACCAGTCGCTGATAACTCAAGCTTTCTTCCTGGTAATTAAGGCTGAACTGAAATTTTATTAATTGCAGCATTTCGCGCATTAACTGCGTGACACCTGCAACATCCTCCATATTTCCGCTCATTTGGGCACTGACCAGATGCATGGCAATAAAGCCCACTTCATCTTTCGGTAACTGCACGCCCAACCGTTTATCAATAATGGTTAACGCTTCTTCCCCTAGCTGGAACTCTTTCGGGTAAAGCCGCTGGATATCCCACAGCAACGGGTTGGGCAGCAACACGTTTTGCTGAAAGCGTTTAATCGCAAACTGGCAATGGTCAGTTAGCGAGATATAAATACTGTCCTGTAATTTTCCCAAGCGCTCCTGCGCTAAAGAGATAAGACGATCACAGGTTGCCATCACCTCAAGAGGAATATGACTTAAGAGTTCGCTTAATCGCCCGTTCAGTTCATGACTGCTCAAGGCATACTCTTTTTCTATTCCACTTGAGTTAATTCTTTCGCCAGCGCGTTTTTGAAAGCCAATTCCGCGCCCCATGACGACTTTTTCCCGCTGTTGATCATCAATAACCACCACAACATTATTGTTGAGAATTTTGGTGATTTGCATGTTCATAGCAAGGACCTTTTTTATAAACAAAAAAAAACCGACTTCACCAGTATTCTCTGGTTATGTCAGGTTTTGCCTGCGAATGCAGTAACAATCCAGTCATTTATTAATGGTTTTTATAACGAACATCCAGGTTCGGAAATTAATTTAATTGCGTGCAGAGAAAATAGCAATGCGCTATTGATAAAAATATGACCATGCTCGCAGTTATTAACTTTGTGTAATTTTAGGAATTTATAAAGTTATATATAACAAATCCCAATAATTAAGTTATTGGGATTTGTCTGGTGAATTATTTGTCGCTATCTTTTCCCGCCAGCAGTTTATCCAGCTCATCACCGCCTACATGACGGAAATCCTGACCCTTCACGTAGTAGAAGATAAACTCACAAATATTCTGGCAGCGGTCGCCGATACGTTCGATTGAACGCGCACAGAACAGCGCGGTAAGTACGCTCGGAATAGTGCGCGAATCTTCCATCATGTAGGTCATCAGTTGACGAACAATACCTTCGTATTCCTGATCGACTTTTTTATCTTCACGATAAATACGTACCGCTTCGTCAATGTCCATCCGCGCGAACGCGTCCAGCACGTCGTGCAGCATCTGGATGGTATGACGGCCCAGCGACTCCAGACTTACCAGCAACGGCTGATGCTGCTGGGAGAATTTCTCCAGCGCAGTACGGCAGATTTTGTCCGCCACGTCGCCAATACGCTCCAGCTCGGCAATGGTTTTACTGATCACCATAACCAGTCGCAGGTCGCTCGCCGTCGGCTGACGTTTGGCGATAATGCGCACGCAGGCTTCATCGATCGCCACTTCCATCATGTTGACGTTCTTGTCGCCTTCGATCACGCGCTTCGCCAGATCGCTGTCCTGGTTATGCATCGCGGTGATTGCATCAGAAAGCTGCTGCTCCACCATGCCGCCCATGGTCATCACCTGCGTGCGGATACTTTCCAGTTCGGCGTTGAACTGGCCGGAAATATGTTTATTAAGATTGAGACTGTCCATAACGCACTCCTGAATCAACCGTAACGACCGGTGATGTAGTCTTCTGTTTGTTTCTTCGCTGGCTTGGTGAACAGATCGTCCGTGTTGCTGAACTCAATCAATTCGCCCAGGTACATAAATGCCGTGTGGTCGGAACAACGCGCAGCCTGCTGCATGTTGTGGGTGACGATCACCACGGTGTAATCCTGCTTCAGTTCGGTGATCAGCTCTTCAATACGCCCGGTAGAGATGGGGTCGAGCGCCGAACACGGTTCGTCGAGCAGCAGCACTTCCGGGCGAATGGCGATACCACGCGCAATACACAGACGCTGTTGCTGACCACCAGAGAGAGAGTAACCGCTCTGGTGCAATTTATCTTTGGTTTCGTTCCACAATGCGGCTTTGGTCAATGCCCACTGCACGCGCTCGTCCATGTCGGCACGGGAGAGCTTCTCAAACAGACGAACGCCAAAGGCGATGTTGTCGTAGATGGACATCGGGAACGGCGTCGGTTTCTGGAACACCATGCCCACTTTCGCACGCAGCAGGGCGATATCCTGAGAGTTGGTCAGGATGTTGTCGCCATCAAGCAGAATTTCACCTTCCGCACGCTGCTCCGGGTACAGTTCAAACATTTTGTTGAAGGTACGCAGCAGCGTCGATTTACCGCAGCCGGACGGCCCGATAAACGCCGTAACCTGGTTTTTGGCGATATCCAGGTTGATGTTTTTCAGGGCATGGAATTTGCCGTAGTAGAAGTTCAAATTACGAACCTGAATTTTACTCGGGGCAGTTTCAACCATACTCATTGCAATCTTTTCCTCATCGTACCTGATGCTTTTCGCTAATCAGGCTTACCGTAGGGCCGGGTAAGGCGTTCACGCCGCATCCGGCAAAGTGTTAACCGTGTTTATTCTTCGCAAAAACAACGCGCGCCAGAATGTTCAGCAGCAGGACGCACAGGGTAATGATCAATACCCCGGCCCAGGCCAGTTGTTGCCATTCCGCAAACGGGCTCATCGCAAACTTAAAGATCGTCACCGGCAGGTTGGCGATCGGCTGCATCATGTCCGTGCTCCAGAACTGGTTGGAGAGCGCGGTAAACAGCAGCGGCGCGGTTTCACCGGCAATACGGGCAATCGCCAGCAGGATACCGGTCATAATCCCGGACACCGACGCTTTCAGCGTAATCGCGGAGATCATCTTCCACTTCGGTGTACCCAGCGCATAAGCCGCTTCACGCAGGCTGTCCGGCACCAGTTTCAGCATGTTCTCGGTGGTGCGGATAACGATCGGCACCTGCAACAGCGCCAGCGCAATTACGCCCGCCCAGCCGGAGAAGTGCTCCATCTGTGCCACCACGATGGTGTAGACAAACAGACCAACCACAATCGACGGCGCGGAGAGCAGAATGTCGTTAATGAAGCGAATCACTTCTGCCAGCCAGGATTTACGACCATATTCCGCCAGATAAATCCCCGCCATAATGCCCAGCGGCGTACCGAATACCGTGGCCCACAAAATTAACAGCCCGCTACCCGCCAGGGCGTTCGCCAGACCACCACCTTCCGTATTGGGCGGCGGCGTCATTTCAGTGAACAGCGCCAGCGACATACCGTCGATACCGCGAGTGATGGTGGACATTAAAATCCAGATCAGCCAGAACAGGCCGAAGGCCATCGTCGCCATCGAGAGCGTCAGCGCAATACGGTTTTTGAGGCGGCGACGCGCCTGCATTTTGCGGCGAGATTCAGCCAGCGCCGCAGTGGTTTGCATTTCAACCATAGCCATTAGCGTGCCCCCTCATTCTTAGCCAGGCGCATAATCATAAACTTCGATGCGGCGAGGACGATGAAGGTAATCACAAACAGGATCAGGCCCAGTTCCATCAGTGCGGCAACGGGCAGACCGGATTCCGCTTCCGCAAATTCGTTCGCCAGCGCAGAGGTGATACTATTGCCCGGCATGTACAGCGAGGCGCTGTCGAGCTGGTAGGTGTTACCGATGATAAAGGTCACCGCCATGGTTTCACCGAGCGCGCGGCCCAGCCCCAGCATGATGCCGCCGATAACACCATTTTTGGTGAACGGAAGAACGATACGCCAGATAACTTCCCAGGTGGTGCAGCCAATACCGTAGGCCGACTCTTTCATCATCACCGGGGTTTGTTCGAACACATCACGCATTACCGCCGCAATGTACGGAATAATCATGATGGCGAGGATCACGCCTGCCGCGAGGATACCGATACCAAATGCGGGGCCAGAGAACAGCGCGCCAACAATCGGGATATTCGACATGATATTGCCGACCGGCTCCTGAAAGTAAACGGCGAACAGCGGCGCAAAGATAAACAGGCCCCACATGCCGTAAACGATACTTGGAATGGCTGCCAGCAGCTCAATGGCGATACCCAGCGGGCGTTTCAGCCAGCCAGGCGCAAGCTCAGTCAGGAACAGGGCGATACCGAAACTCACCGGGACGGCGATCAGCAGCGCGATAAACGAAGTCACCAACGTACCGTAGATCGGCACCAGCGCCCCGTAGATATCGTTCGGTGCATCCCACTCTTTGGTCCATAGGAAAGCCAGACCAAATTTCTGAATGCTCGGCCAGGAGGGGATGATCAGAGAGACAATAATGCCACCCAACATCAATAGCACAATCAGCGCCGCCAGTTTTACCAGCACGCTGAAAATTATGTCGCCCTTTTTACCCGGTGGGTTAAAAGCGGGCTTGGTTGCAGCCATAAGTTACTCTTCAGTTAAACGCGTTTACAAAGTCATTTTGTAATGCCGGATGCGGCGTAAAACACCGTACCCGGCCTGGAGTTTTATTAGTACAGCGGCTTACCGCTACTGTCTTTAATATTGGTCTTCCACGCAGCGCGAACCTGTTCAACTACACTATCCGGCAGGCTGGCGTAATCCAGGTCGTTCGCCTGTTTAGCCCCGGTTTTGTACGCCCAGTCGAAGAATTTCAGCACCTCTGTGCCTTGTTCTGGTTTCTTCTGATCTTTGTGGATCAGAATGAACGTGGTAGAGGTAATAGGCCATGCATCTTCGCCTTTCTGGTTGGTCAGATCCTGAGCGAAGGTTTTGCTCCAGTCTGCACCTTTTGCTGCATTAGCGAAGTTTTCTTCGGTCGGACTAACCGGTTTACCATCAGCGGAGATCAGTTTGGTGTACGCCAGGTTGTTCTGCTTCGCGTAAGCATATTCAACATAACCAATTGCACCCGGCAGACGCTGAACGAACGCGGCGATACCGTCGTTACCTTTACCGCCCAGACCGATCGGCCATTTTACGGTAGAGCCAGTACCAACGTTGTTTTTCCACTCTTCGTTCACTTTCGCCAGGTAGCTGGTGAAGACGAAGGAAGTCCCGGAGCCATCTGCGCGGCGTACTACAGCAATGTTTTGTGAAGGCAGTTTCAGACCCGGATTCAGTTTGGCGATGGCTTCATCATCCCACTTCTTGATTTTGCCCAGGTAGATGTCGCCGAGGGTTTTACCATCCAGCACCAGTTCGCCAGACTTCAGCCCTGGAATGTTAACCGCCAGCACCACGCCGCCAATCACGGTCGGGAACTGGAACAGACCTTCCTGAGCCAGTTTTTCGTCAGACAGCGGCGCGTCAGAGGCACCAAAATCAACGGTATTAGCGATAATCTGTTTTACGCCACCGGAAGAACCGATACCCTGGTAGTTAACTTTATTACCGGTTTCTTTCTGGTAAGTGTCAGCCCATTTGGCATACACCGGCGCAGGGAAGGTTGCACCTGCACCTGTCAGGCTTGCTTCTGCAAACACAGAGAAAGCACTCATCGATAAGGTCGCGGCGACAACAGTTGCGACGGTGGTACGCATAACTTTCATAATGTCTCCTGGGAGGATTCATAAAGCATTGTTTGTTGGCTACGAGAAGCAAAATAGGACAAACAGGTGACAGTTATATATAAGGAATATGACATTTTTATGACAGAAAGGAATTACCAAATAACTTACTGATTTTAAATGTGAAGATGAAAATCCCACATGCCATCTTTTTGTCATGATGCATTTAAAAGTGATAAAGAAATGGGTGAGATGACAACGATGTGATGAACAATCGTTGTCAGACCTATTAGCGCACAATCTCAACAGTTATCGTCGCTGTTGCAGTAAATTGCCCCGGGGCTGGGCGAGATCCAGTAAGGCTCGCAGGAGCAGCTGAAAAAGTTACACTACCTGATTTTTCACCATACACTGTTGATTTACCCATGTCTGTTGGCAACTCACCACCGTTCACTTTGATTTCCTTATTATTTTTGTCGTAAATTTTTATCCCCACGTTAGAGTTTGAAGTTACGACCATTGAATTGTCCGTATTGGGTTCGGTAGCATAAAAAGACGTACTGATATCATCGGTATTCAGTATCCCCAGGTTTTCACACTCAATAGTGACTGTTTTAGTAATTTTATGTGTTGTTACCGCACTTCCAACAACAGATGAAAAATCTGCAGCTGGTATTTCTTTAAAATCAAAACAAACTGGCTTTAAATTATTTATTTCGCAACTTTGCGGAGCTGTAATATCGCCCCGAATATAAACATCAGCCATCGGCTGTGAGTAATCCACCGGGGTGTCACGGCTAATTGTTCCATACAATGTCACTATCTTTGTTTCAGGAATAATCAATTTTACTGCAAATGTCTTCTTGATATAAAAATATACTATCGCTTTAGCCCCACTGGATATACTTAAAGGTTCAATGCGGTTGCAATTGTACTTTGTATTACCAGACGGGTTGTTAGCATGATATTCAAAAGGTGCATTCACATACCCAACCCCAAGAATATCTATAGCAATCCCAACATCAAGGTTCGGATTAAGATCATAATAATTAATATTAGAGTGAACCCCAGCATAAGTTAATGCCTGGTTTATTTTTGACGTATAATAGATATAGGGGAATTCTCCTACGTTACCAGTATCACAATGACAGCGTCCAAGATATGAGGATCCATTAGTTACAGTGGTGTTAAATGTCGTTCCAACCTTATTTTCGTTCGCGGTAATAAGATATCCCGAGAAATCAAGCGTACTGTGAAATACGCCATTATCAGGGGTACAGATACCTTTAGGAGCTGCAAGTGCTACACTACTTAACGAGAGCATAAACACAGCAAAGCACCACTGTTTGATATACTTGTTCATAAAAATCCTTTTAATGACATGTCACACCCTGTTCAATTAATCCGCTCTCACTTTCTGGTGTCGAAAGTGAATAATTGAAGATGCATTTTGTTGAGGCGTTTTCTCCCCAGGATAACGTAACCTGTCCTTTTTCTGGTAGACCAGAAAGATAAAGTTCGCCACGGTCACCGACAATTCCTGAATCTGCCAAACTTGCATCTTGTATCGCAGCAATGGCTCCAAAAGGTACCGGTTTACCATTTGCATTTAACACTCTGAAGAGAACGCGATAACCCACATGAGTCACAAACTCCGCTTTAACCACTGCACCACGCGTGGGAACCATCGTAACGACGGTATTATCAAGTTCTATATTCGACTTCGAGAAATAGTTATCGCTGATTGCTACCCGATTTTCATCATAAGGGTTTAGCTGTGTCTTGACCGTATAGCCGCGCCAGTCCGTCGCAGCACCGCGCATATTATCTATTTCTAACCCGGCGGCCCCAGGTGCTTTAACAAGAGCAATAGTTTCACCTAACTCCTGACTTAACGTTACCCCTTCGCTGTGTGCCAGAATTCCCCCTCTGATACCATAATTCAGCCTCTGGGAATTTTGGCTGTAGTTATAGCTGCCGTTCACCGTGCCATAAGAGCCATCATAGGTCAGGGACATATTACCGCCAACCTCATCATCATGACTGTTATAGGACTGCATTAAATTCCATGAAAGGTTATTTCTTTCCAGCGCCGTACCGCTGAGTCCGAGTTGATGTGAGCTACCGGAATTATCGTTTTGCGAAACAGAATAGGTGGCGTAACTATTACCCCACCAGCCCGATAAAGGAACAGATAAAGAGAGCATGTAGATCTGCTCACTGGTGTTATCACTGGCATGGTTGTTCCCCGTCCCCTGTCTGGCAGTATTGGAATAACTCCAGGAGACGTTCCACGAGAGACGCTTCCAGCTACTGCTGTAGCCAAATTGCATTAATCGTTCGACATCATCGGTATGCCAGTATTGTTGCCGGCTTAATGTCAGGTATAAATTGCCATAATCTCTCCCCAACGACTGCGTTAGCGTTCCCTCCACGCGACTACGTCGGTTACCTGTTTCCCAAAAGTCTTCAGGGCTGTTGCGCCGCGATGCCCACTCATTGAGGGTATAGTAGCCCTCGGTGGAGTAACGATAGCCAACCAGGCGCAAGCTAGTGTCTGTGTCGTCAAATAGTTTTGAATAGAGAAAGCGATATGACTGACCCGTTTCTGTATCATCATGGCTAAAATTCGCACGAGCATGTGTCACATCGAAAGAAATTGCGCCCAAAGCGCCAAGATCTTTACCGACACCCAGAGCTGCAGAACCATAATTTTCAGCAGCCTGCATACCTCCATATAAAGTGATCCCGTGGGAAAAACCATGAAGTATTTGCGCCTGAAGGACGTCCGGTGTAAATCCGTCTTCATCGCGCAATTCACCCACGCTGACATCAACATCTGTCTGACCTTCACGTTTAAGAATCGCCAATGAAGCATAAGGTTGGGTGAATCGTTGTTCGCTACCGTCTTCTTCTTTGATGGTTACGTCCAAATCGCCACCTGTACTTGCGGTGTTGAGATCGGTGATCTCAAAAGCACCTTGTGGAACGGCTGACTGATAAATCACGTAGCCATTCTGCCGAATGATGACGGTGGCGTTGGACTTTGCAATCCCACGAACCACAGGAGCAAAGCCATTCTGGCTGGCGGGTAGCATATCGTTATCAGTATACAAACGCGCGCCGCGAATTTGCGTACTGTCGAAAATATCGCTCGCCGTCCACGTATCACCAATCATAATCTGGCTTCTTAACGCGGCAATATCGCGCTGTATCCAGGTACTAATGGAGTTGTATTCCGCACGGCCATCGCTGGTGTTTAAAGTACTGTAATTACGTAGCCGCCACGGTCCAATATTCAGTCCATTGCGCAGATTGAGATAACTGGTATCTGTCTCTTGTGAACCATAATCTGAACGTAGTGTATGTGAACCAGAAAAATCGTAGTTGATGGTGAGCGCATTAATCCCCTCATCCCAACGCGTGGGGCTGATGTAATCATAAGCCATCGCGTCCATGTAGATTTGGTGAATGGATATATTCAGCTGCAATTTATCACTGTCAAACTGCCAGGATGAGCCTTCAATACGTGGAGCAGGATCGAGGCAAACCGTCTCATCCACATCATTGAACGATTTGAGCGCATCAACTTTTATGCCAAAGGAGGACAGTGTTTTTTTAATGGCAATAAAGCAAGCGTGCAGATCAGCATCTGGATTATCCTGAACAAATGTCACATCCTGACGTTCAAACATTTTACCGTTGATAAAAATATCAACGCTATAAACACCTGGGGGCATCAGGTTTGCCCGATTAAACTGGCGAATATCGACTCCGGATTGATGGTTGATTTCCAGAAGCGCCGGATTGAATACACTGACCTCGGCCATCAGGTTTTGCGAGAAAATCAGACACGTCCCTGCCGTGAGGCCAACCACTATTCTGGTCGTCATCATAATACGCCTATCCTTATCCCTTGCTTACAGTGTCATTTTTATCGGGTCACTGACTGCGCCGTAATCATTAATAAATCGCCAGGTCATTTGGCCTCCCGCAGAATTAGCAGGTAAAGGTAACGTGAGCGTTTCAAAAGGACGGATCATATTGAGGGGCACATCATGGCCATCAACGATGACATCCATCACACTGATATGAATTGGGTTGGGATTCTCTGCTATCAGATTTCGCCCTTCCCGGCGCCATTTCACTTTCGGCGCAGCATCTTCGGGAATAAGGCGGATATTTGCTGGTCGCCAGAACAGCTTGATACGCGTTTTTACTGCTATTTCCAGCGAGTTCGTCGCTTTGTTGCTCGCTGATGGCGGAATATTTTTAATATTCAGCCAGAAGACTGACTCGCGATCATCAGGCAATGACACACCTTTGGTGTGAATAATGCGTAATATTTTTTCTTGCGAAGGTTCTAATCGTGATACTGGCGGAATAACGGTAAACGGCGCTTTGCTTTTATCCTCTTTATTAAATGGATCTACCCAAGCCTGGATGAGATAAGGTATTTTTTCTTCTTTGCTAAATACAGAAATAGATTTATCAGCATTATTACTTAAGTAAACCACCCGCGTACCACCAATGACAACGCCTGCATAAGTTAATGCTGGTTGGCCTAAAAAAACGCTGAGTATAATCGCGGTAAATAACTTACATGAAACTGTTGTTTTAAAGAGCCTGATTAAACAACTTTTTCTGGACATAACGACTCCCTGGCCAAAGCCAACTGAATAAAAAGGCCCTTGATAAATTATTTCTTATATTCGACAGTAAATTGTGAATCAGCGTTCGCCGTACCAGCCGTTACGGTCGCATTGGTTGCCACATAGCGTGCAATAAACTTCATTTCAGCCTTGCCTTCAGCATCGATAGCGGTATAAGCAGAGTCGTTATAAAGTTTAACCTGCGAATTATCGGACTGGTTAAAAATACGAATACCAACGCCGGTTGCCGCAATCGCTTGTCCTGTACCGGTAAAATCACCAGGGTTGCCTGCTGTAAGCGGCGTACCCACTTTCAGGTCGCCGTCGCCGCCAGGCGCTTCTGTACCATCAAAACGAACGGCTGCTTGAGTGTACGTTGCCGGGCAATTTTCAAGTTTAATACTGAACTTCTGTGGCGACGCCAGACTACCTACACCTGAAAATGCATTTTTACTGACTTTACCCAGTGGGACAATTTGATCGGCTGTATCGGAGGTAACTTCACAAGTAGTGTCGACAATTTCACCGACGAAGTTAACAACACCATCTTCTGCCAGTGCATGCCCGGCCAGCATTAGAGATGCCAGAGTGAATGCACCGCCTATAATATTACGCTTCATAAAAACTCCATTGATATAATATATCCTTTACCATGAATCATCACTTATATTAATAAGTGTATTTTTGATTCAAAGGAATAGTACACCAAAGAGACGGCTTTATCTAAAAATAATATTAATTACGCAAAAATAAAATATAAATTTATTGTTTAAATATTAT
>NZ_JBQZXC010000082.1:0-16140 GCF_053555815.1 Shigella sp. SIG6
ACTCAATAATGTCCTTTTCCGTTCCTTTGCCTGATTTCAGGCTATCGATTGAGTCCATCAATCTCCGGGCGTTAGCGGGGGAACGCAGTAGATAAGCCGTCTCTTCCAGCGAGTTGTATTCTTCGAGTGACATCAGAACACAAGCCTCTCCATTCTGACGAGTAATGAGGATCGGGGCATGATCTTCAACGGCTTTCATCATTGTTGCCGACAAATTCTGACGCGCTTCGCTGTAGCTAATTGTACGCATGTAAATCTCCTATTTTGTACAGTTCATTGTACAATGATAGGTGTTAATTAACTATTTATTAATTAGTTTGTAGATCAAGACATTGCCAGCGAGACGAAAAATCAGACTTTGCTCTTTTTGGTGCTGTCAAGTTAGAGGACAGTCCTCTTAGCCCCCTCCTTTCCCCGCTCATTCATTAAACAAATCCATCGCCATAAAATATATAAAAAAGCCCTTGCTTTCTAACGTGAAAGTGGTTTAGGTTAAAAGACATCAGTTGAATAAACATTCACAGAGATTTTTATGACACGCGTTCAATTTAAACACCACCATCATCACCATCATCCTGACTAGTCTTTCAGGCGATGTGTGCTGGAAGACATTCAGATCTTCCAGTGGTGCATGAACGCATGAGAAAGCCCCCAGAAGATCACCTTCCGGGGGCTTTTTTATTGCGCGGTTGTTAACGGTTCAGACAGGTTTAAAGAGGAATAAGAAAATGACAGACAACACTCGTTTACGCATAGCTATGCAGAAATCCGGCCGTTTAAGTGATGACTCACGCGAATTACTGGCGCGCTGTGGCATTAAAATCAATCTTCACACCCAGCGCCTGATCGCGATGGCAGAAAACATGCCGATTGATATTCTGCGCGTGCGTGACGATGACATTCCCGGTCTGGTAATGGACGGCGTGGTAGACCTTGGGATTATCGGCGAAAACGTGCTGGAAGAAGAGCTGCTTAACCGCCGCGCCCAGGGTGAAGATCCGCGCTACTTTACCCTGCGTCGTCTGGATTTCGGCGGCTGCCGCCTTTCGCTGGCAACGCCGGTTGATGAAGCCTGGGACGGTCCGCTCTCCTTAAACGGCAAACGTATCGCCACCTCTTATCCTCACCTGCTCAAGCGTTATCTCGACCAGAAAGGTATCTCTTTTAAATCCTGCTTACTGAACGGTTCTGTCGAAGTTGCGCCGCGTGCCGGGCTGGCGGATGCGATTTGCGATCTGGTTTCCACCGGTGCCACGCTGGAAGCTAACGGCCTGCGCGAAGTCGAAGTTATCTACCGCTCGAAAGCCTGCCTGATCCAGCGCGATGGCGAAATGGAAGAATCTAAACAGCAACTGATCGACAAGCTACTGACCCGTATTCAGGGTGTGATCCAGGCGCGCGAATCAAAATACATCATGATGCACGCACCGACCGAACGCCTGGATGAAGTCATCGCCCTGCTGCCAGGTGCCGAACGCCCAACCATTCTGCCGCTGGCGGGTGATCAACAGCGCGTAGCGATGCACATGGTGAGTAGCGAAACCCTGTTCTGGGAAACGATGGAAAAACTGAAAGCACTGGGTGCCAGTTCAATCCTGGTCCTGCCGATTGAGAAGATGATGGAGTGATCGCCATGAGCTTTAACACAATCATTGACTGGAATAGCTGTACTGCGGAGCAACAACGCCAGCTGTTAATGCGCCCGGCGATCTCCGCTTCTGAAAGCATTACCCGCACCGTTAACGATATTCTCGATAACGTGAAAACGCGTGGCGATGAGGCCCTGCGTGAATACAGCGCGAAGTTTGATAAAACCACGGTTACCGCGCTGAAGGTGTCTGCTGATGAGATCGCCGCCGCCAGCGAACGCCTGAGCGACGAGCTAAAACAGGCGATGGCGGTGGCAGTAAAGAGTATTGAAACCTTCCACACTGCGCAAAAACTGCCGCCGGTAGATGTAGAAACGCAGCCAGGCGTGCGTTGCCAGCAGGTCACGCGCCCGGTGGCTTCAGTGGGTTTGTATATTCCGGGCGGCTCCGCCCCGCTCTTCTCAACGGTATTAATGCTGGCAACTCCGGCGCGTATTGCGGGCTGTAAAAAAGTGTTGCTGTGCTCACCGCCGCCGATTGCCGATGAAATTCTTTATGCGGCGCAGCTGTGCGATGTGCAGGACGTGTTTAACGTCGGCGGCGCACAGGCCATTGCCGCGCTGGCGTTTGGTACGGAATCTGTGCCGAAAGTGGACAAAATCTTCGGGCCGGGTAACGCTTTTGTCACCGAAGCAAAACGCCAGGTAAGCCAGCGTCTGGACGGTGCGGCGATCGATATGCCCGCAGGCCCGTCGGAAGTGCTGGTGATTGCTGACAGCGGCGCTACGCCGGATTTTGTGGCTTCTGATTTGCTTTCTCAGGCTGAACACGGCCCTGACTCACAGGTAATTTTACTGACCCCCGATGCTGATATGGCGCGTCGCGTTGCCGAGGCCGTCGAACGCCAACTGGCAGAACTGCCGCGTGCCGAAACCACCCGCCAGGCACTGAACGCCAGCCGCCTGATCGTGACTAAAGATTTAGCGCAGTGCGTGGAGATCTCCAACCAGTACGGCCCGGAGCACCTGATCATTCAGACCCGCAACGCCCGCGAACTGGTCGATGGCATCACCAGCGCCGGTTCGGTATTTCTTGGTGACTGGTCACCGGAATCGGCAGGCGACTACGCCTCCGGCACCAACCACGTGCTGCCGACTTACGGTTACACCGCCACCTGTTCCAGCCTCGGGCTGGCAGATTTCCAGAAACGCATGACCGTACAGGAACTGTCGAAAGAAGGTTTCTCCGCGCTGGCTTCGACCATTGAAACACTGGCCGCCGCCGAGCGCCTGACCGCCCACAAAAATGCCGTTACTTTGCGTGTTAACGTCCTTAAGGAGCAAGCATGAGCACCGTGACTATTACTGATTTAGCGCGTGAAAACGTCCGCAACCTGACGCCGTATCAGTCGGCGCGTCGTCTGGGCGGTAACGGCGACGTCTGGCTGAACGCCAACGAATATCCCACAGCCGTGGAGTTTAAGCTTACTCAGCAAACGCTCAACCGCTACCCGGAATGCCAGCCAAAAGCGGTGATTGAAAATTACGCGCAATATGCAGGCGTAAAACCGGAACAGGTGCTGGTCAGCCGTGGCGCGGACGAAGGTATTGAACTGCTGATCCGCGCTTTTTGCGAACCGGGTAAAGACGCCATCCTCTACTGCCCGCCAACGTACGGCATGTACAGCGTCAGCGCTGAAACCATTGGTGTCGAATGCCGCACAGTGCCGACGCTGGAAAACTGGCAACTGGACTTACAGGGCATTTCCGACAAGCTGGACGGCGTAAAAGTGGTCTATGTTTGCAGCCCCAACAACCCCACCGGGCAACTGATCAATCCGCAGGATTTTCGCACCCTGCTGGAGCTAACCCGCGGTAAGGCGATTGTGGTTGCCGATGAAGCTTATATCGAGTTTTGCCCGCAGGCATCGTTAGCTGGCTGGCTGGCGGAATATCCGCACCTGGCGATTTTGCGTACCCTTTCGAAAGCCTTCGCGTTGGCGGGGCTTCGTTGCGGATTTACGCTGGCAAACGAAGAAGTCATCAACCTGCTGATGAAAGTGATCCCCCCCTACCCGCTCTCGACGCCGGTTGCCGACATTGCCGCACAGGCGTTAAGCCCGCAGGGAATCGTCGCCATGCGCGAACGGGTGGCGCAAATTATTACAGAACGCGAATACCTGATTGCCGCACTGAAAGAGATCCCCTGCGTGGAGCAGGTTTTCGACTCTGAAACCAACTACATTCTGGCGCGCTTTAAAGCCTCCAGTGCAGTGTTTAAATCTTTGTGGGATCAGGGCATTATCTTACGTGATCAGAATAAACAACCCTCTTTAAGCGGCTGCCTGCGAATTACCGTCGGAACCCGTGAAGAAAGCCAACGCGTCATTGACGCCTTACGTGCGGAGCAAGTTTGATGAGTCAGAAGTATCTTTTTATCGATCGCGATGGAACCCTGATTAGCGAACCGCCGAGTGATTTTCAGGTGGACCGTTTTGACAAACTCGCCTTTGAACCGGGCGTGATCCCGGAATTGCTGAAGCTGCAAAAAGCGGGCTACAAGCTGGTGATGATCACTAATCAGGATGGTCTGGGAACACAAAGTTTCCCGCAAGCGGATTTTGATGGCCCGCACAACCTGATGATGCAGATCTTCACCTCGCAAGGCGTGCAGTTTGATGAAGTGCTGATTTGTCCGCACCTGCCCGCCGATGAGTGCGACTGCCGTAAGCCGAAAGTAAAACTGGTGGAGGGTTATCTGGCTGAGCAAGCGATGGATCGTGCCAACAGTTATGTAATTGGCGATCGCGCGACCGACATTCAACTGGCGGAAAACATGGGCATTAATGGTTTACGCTACGACCGCGAAACCCTGAACTGGTCAATGATTGGCGAGCAACTCACTAAACGAGACCGTTACGCCCATGTAGTGCGCAACACCAAAGAGACGCAGATTGACGTCCAGGTGTGGCTGGATCGCGAAGGTGGCAGCAAGATTAACACCGGCGTTGGCTTCTTTGATCACATGCTGGATCAGATCGCCACCCACGGCGGTTTCCGCATGGAAATCAATGTCAAAGGCGACCTCTATATCGACGATCACCACACCGTCGAAGATACCGGCCTGGCGCTGGGCGAAGCGTTAAAAATTGCCCTCGGCGACAAACGCGGTATTTGCCGCTTTGGTTTTGTGCTGCCGATGGACGAATGCCTTGCCCGCTGCGCACTGGATATCTCTGGTCGCCCGCACCTGGAATATAAAGCCGAGTTTACCTACCAGCGTGTGGGCGATCTCAGCACTGAAATGATCGAACACTTCTTCCGTTCGCTCTCTTACACCATGGGCGTGACACTACACCTGAAAACCAAAGGTAAAAACGATCATCACCGTGTAGAAAGCCTGTTCAAAGCCTTTGGTCGTACCCTGCGCCAGGCCATCCGCGTCGAAGGCGACACCCTGCCCTCGTCGAAAGGAGTGCTGTAATGAACGTGGTGATCCTTGATACTGGCTGCGCCAACCTGAACTCTGTGAAGTCTGCCATTGCGCGCCACGGTTATGAACCCAAAGTCAGCCGTGACCCGGACGTTGTGTTGCTGGCCGATAAACTGTTTTTACCCGGCATCGGCACCGCACAAGCAGCGATGGATCAGGTGCGTGAGCGCGAGCTGTTTGATCTCATCAAAGCCTGTACCCAACCGGTGCTGGGCATCTGCTTAGGGATGCAACTCCTGGGACGACGCAGCGAAGAGAGCAATGGCGTCGACTTGCTGGGCATCATCGACGAAGACGTGCCGAAAATGACCGACTTTGGTCTGCCACTGCCACATATGGGCTGGAACCGCGTTTATCCGCAGGCAGGCAACCGCCTGTTTCAGGGGATTGAAGACGGCGCGTACTTTTACTTTGTTCACAGCTACGCAATGCCAGTCAATCCGTGGACCATCGCCCAGTGTAATTACGGCGAACCGTTCACCGCGGCGGTACAAAAAGATAACTTCTACGGCGTGCAGTTCCACCCGGAGCGTTCTGGTGCCGCTGGCGCTAAGTTGCTGAAAAACTTCCTGGAGATGTGATGATTATTCCGGCATTAGATTTAATCGACGGCACCGTGGTGCGTCTCCATCAGGGCGATTACGGCAAACAACGCGATTACGGTAACGACCCGCTGCCGCGCTTACAGGATTACGCTGCGCAAGGTGCCGAAGTGTTGCACCTGGTGGATCTGACCGGGGCAAAAGATCCGGCTAAGCGTCAAATCCCGCTGATTCAAACCCTGGTCGCGGGCGTTAACGTCCCGGTGCAGGTTGGCGGCGGTGTTCGTAGTGAAGAAGACGTGGCGGCGTTACTGGAAGCTGGCGTTGCGCGCGTGGTGGTCGGTTCCACCGCAGTGAAATCACCGGACGTAGTGAAAGGCTGGTTTGAACGTTTCGGTGCCGATGCGCTGGTGCTGGCACTGGATGTCCGTATTGACGAGCAAGGCAACAAGCAAGTGGCAGTCAGCGGCTGGCAAGAGAACTCGGGCGTTTCACTGGAACAACTGGTGGAAACCTATCTGCCCGTCGGCCTGAAACATGTGTTGTGTACCGATATCTCGCGCGACGGCACGCTGGCGGGATCTAACGTCTCTTTATATGAAGAAGTGTGTGCCAGATATCCGCAAGTGGCGTTTCAGTCCTCCGGCGGCATTGGCGACATTAACGATGTTGCTGCCCTACGTGGCACTGGCGTGCGCGGCGTAATAGTTGGTCGTGCATTACTGGAAGGTAAATTCACCGTGAAGGAGGCCATCGCATGCTGGCAAAACGCATAATCCCGTGTCTCGACGTTCGTGATGGTCAGGTGGTGAAAGGCGTACAGTTTCGCAACCATGAAATCATTGGCGATATCGTGCCACTGGCAAAACGCTACGCCGAAGAAGGTGCAGATGAACTGGTGTTCTACGATATCACCGCTTCCAGCGATGGCCGTGTGGTAGATAAAAGCTGGGTATCTCGCGTGGCGGAAGTGATCGACATTCCGTTTTGTGTGGCGGGTGGGATTAAGTCTCTGGAAGATGCCGCGAAAATTCTTTCCTTTGGCGCGGATAAAATTTCCATCAACTCCCCTGCGCTGGCAGACCCAACATTAATTACTCGCCTGGCCGATCGCTTTGGCGTGCAGTGTATTGTGGTTGGTATTGATACCTGGTACGACGCCGAAACCGGTAAATATCATGTAAATCAATATACCGGCGATGAAAGCCGCACCCGCGTCACTCAATGGGAAACGCTCGACTGGGTAGAGGAGGTGCAAAAACGCGGCGCCGGAGAAATCGTCCTCAACATGATGAATCAGGACGGCGTGTGTAACGGTTACGACCTCAAGCAGCTGAAAAAAGTGCGTGAAGTTTGCCACGTCCCGCTGATTGCCTCCGGTGGCGCGGGCACCATGGAACACTTCCTGGAAGCCTTCCGCGATGCCGACGTTGACGGTGCGCTGGCAGCTTCCGTATTCCACAAACAAATAATCAATATTGGCGAATTAAAAGCGTACCTGGCAACACAGGGCGTGGAGATCAGGATATGTTAACAGAACAACAACGTCGCGAACTGGACTGGGAAAAAACCGACGGTCTGATGCCGGTGATTGTGCAACACGCGGTATCTGGCGAAGTGTTAATGCTGGGCTACATGAACCCGGAAGCCTTAGACAAAACCATCGAAAGCGGTAAAGTCACCTTCTTCTCGCGCACTAAACAGCGACTGTGGACCAAAGGCGAAACCTCGGGCAATTTTCTCAATGTGGTAAGTATTGCCCCGGACTGCGACAACGACACATTACTGGTGCTGGCGAATCCCATCGGGCCAACCTGCCACAAAGGCACCAGTAGCTGCTTCGTCAACACCGCTCACCAGTGGCTGTTCCTGTATCAACTGGAACAACTGCTCGCCGAACGTAAATATGCCGACCCGGAAACCTCCTACACCGCCAAACTGTATGCCAGCGGCACTAAACGCATTGCGCAGAAAGTGGGCGAAGAAGGCGTGGAAACCGCACTGGCAGCAACGGTACATGATCGCTTTGAGCTGACCAACGAGGCATCTGACTTGATGTATC
This sequence comes from Shigella sp. SIG6, assembly GCF_053555815.1. NCBI lineage: Bacteria > Pseudomonadati > Pseudomonadota > Gammaproteobacteria > Enterobacterales > Enterobacteriaceae > Shigella > Shigella sp. SIG6. The sequence goes on from NZ_JBQZXC010000082.1 coordinate 7,686, forward strand.
ACCTGCTGGTGCTGTTGCAGGATCAGGATCTGGATTTAACGACAGTAATTGAGAACCTGCATAAACGGCATCAGTGAGTTACGGGCTGAGCAGGTGTGATGTTGTTGTCACACCCGGAGCCATTGCCCGATGCGCAAACTTATCGTGCCTACACATTATCTCAACACACGTAGGCCGGATAAGATGCGCCAGCATCGCATCCGGCAAAAAAAACGGGCATGGTGTCACCACCCTGCCCGTTTCTCTTAAATGCACAATAATATTACTTCGCGTTGTAATTACGCAGAGCGTTACGCCCCAACACAATCCCCGTGCCAACCATGCCGCCCAGAAGCACTGCCAGAATCAAGGTGATTGCCTTTTTCGGACTATCGCGACGAATAGGTAACGTCGGTTTCATCACATAGCGGCAAGCATGAATATCAAGATCATCAAACTTTAATTTTTCAATATCCAACAGGTTTTGACGTGTCTGATAGTAGTTTGGTGAGAACACCAACGGACGAGTCGCTTCATGCTTAATCATCGACTCCAGCGCTTCGCTCCCTAGAAGGAACAACGTATCTTGCGTCACATCTTCAGTCTGCTGAACCTGTGGCTTTGTCACCTGCGCCTGATTCGCATACTGCAACGCTTCCTGAATCTGACGGATACGCAGATCTTTCTGCTCCTGCGCGACCACTTCCTGGGTTCTTAAAGAGTCCTGCAAGTTTTTCCGTCCCAGAGCAATGTTGTCCTTGAGATCCTTTTCTAGCTCTTGATTCACTTTATCATCAACTTGCTGAATGTATTGGGCCAACTTCATTTGTGCGCCCTCTGCAGTTTGCCCAACATAAGAAACAGTCAATGGTAATTGCTGGTTCTTAACAGAAGGTTCGATGGTAAGTTTTTCTGGCTCTTCCTGATTATCCAGCGTTTCTGCTAATGCAGAGAAGGCAGAACTGAAGCGACCAATTAACGTCTCCTGCAAATCCGATACTTTCGGTGCAGCCTGACCATAGATAACATTCATGGCATTGTTATAGCCAGCAATTTGCCCCACGTCGGGCTGAGTGATAATTGCTGTTGACGTCCATTTCTCCTTCGCTACTGCCAAATAACCAATAGCCAGGGCAATAGCCACAATGACGGAAATGATAATTGTCATCTTGCCACGCCACAACTGCACTAGTAAATCAATCAAATCAATCTGTTCCGGGTCATGGTTTTGCCCAGAAACATTATTATTTTCTACTCTCATCATTACCCTAACTGACGGAAATTTCCAAGTCCGCATAGTTTAGCGATAATCCCCGTGAATGCTATAGGATAAGTGATAAAAATAATGAATTATTGCGGAGGTAACAAAAGACAATCAGGGCGTAAATAGCCCTGATAACAAGATGTTAGTCGCTGCCAAAGAGATCGCGGGTGTAGACCTTATCTGCCACATCCTTAAGCTCTTCTGCCATACGGTTGGAGATAATGACGTCGGCTTGTTGTTTGAAGGTGGCGAGATCACGTTCCAGGCGAGAGTTGAAGAATGAGTCTTCTTTCATCACCGGCTCGTAGATGATCACTTCAACGCCTTTCGCCTTGATACGCTTCATAATCCCCTGAATAGAAGACGCACGGAAGTTATCTGACCCGCTCTTCATAATCAGACGATAAATACCCACCACTTGCGGTTTGCGTGACAAAATGGCATCGGCAATAAAATCTTTACGCGTGCGGTTTGCATCGACAATTGCCGAGATCAGGTTATTCGGCACAGACTGGTAGTTCGCCAGTAACTGCTTGGTATCTTTCGGCAGACAATAACCACCATAACCAAACGACGGATTGTTGTAATGGTTGCCAATACGCGGATCGAGACAAACGCCTTCGATAATCTGGCGAGTATTCAGACCTAAACTTTCTGCATAACTATCCAGTTCATTAAAGTATGCTACGCGCATCGCCAGATAGGTATTAGCGAAAAGTTTAATCGCTTCTGCTTCAGTGGAGTCGGTAAACAGGGTCGTGATATTTTGCTTAATCGCGCCTTCCTGTAACAACGCAGCAAAATGTTCTGCGCGTTCTGAACGCTCACCGATGACAATACGTGACGGATGGAGATTATCGTAAAGGGCTTTACCTTCGCGGAGGAATTCCGGAGAGAAAATAATATTTTCAGTACGATATTTCTTATGCATCGCTGCGGTAAAACCAACGGGAACCGTTGATTTGATGACCATAACCGCATAAGGATTTATCTCAACTACGTCTTTAATTACTGATTCTACACTGGATGTATTGAAATAATTAGTTTTAGGATCATAGTCGGTTGGAGTGGCGATGATGACATAATCAGCATCCCGGTAGGCTTCATTTTTATCTAATGTGGCATTAAAGTGTATTTTATCTGATTGCAAAAACTGCTGAATTTCCTTATCAACAATAGGAGATATCCGATCATTCAGCATAGCAACGCGTGACGGTAAAATATCTAATGCCACAACCTCATGATTTTGTGCGATTAGAAGCCCGTTTGACAAGCCTACATAGCCAGTACCGGAAATGGTGATTTTCATTTCATGCTCTCAGAATTAACTTAACTGTGAATCATGATGTTTTTAGCATCGTGATAAGATGCTAAAAGTTTTAACGCTACGTTGTCAGATGGTCAACGCAACGAAAAACAATTCAGATTTTCTTTATAAGAATAGCTGATGTTTATTAAGTTAATATTAAGCAGTGAAATTTAGTCTATAAGATATTTGGCAAAAAAAAGCCCGGTGCAATATACGCCGGGCCTCAATTTTATTGTTGGTTAAATCAGATTAATCCAGCCATTCAGTATGGAACACACCTTCTTTATCAATGCGCTTATAAGTATGCGCCCCGAAATAGTCACGCTGTGCCTGGATCAGGTTCGCAGGCAGAACCGCGGCACGGTAGCTATCGTAATAGGCAACCGCAGCGGCGAAGGTCGGAACCGGGATACCGTTCTGTACTGCATAAGCGACGACATCGCGCAGCGCCTGCTGGTAGTCATCGGCAATTTGCTTGAAGTACGGGGCCAGCAGCAGGTTAGCGATCTGCGGATTTTCGGCATAAGCATCGGTGATTTTCTGCAGGAACTGCGCACGGATGATGCAGCCAGCACGGAAAATCTTCGCGATTTCGCCGTAGTTCAGATCCCAGTTGTATTCTTCAGACGCAGCACGCAGCTGAGAGAAGCCCTGAGCGTAAGAAACGATTTTGCCCAGATACAGCGCACTGCGAACTTTTTCGATGAACTCAGCCTTGTCGCCTGCTGACTGAGCTTGCGGACCAGAGAGAACTTTAGATGCGGCAACGCGCTGATCTTTCAGAGAAGAGATATAACGTGCAAACACAGACTCGGTAATCAGCGACAGCGGTTCGCCGAGATCCAGCGCGCTCTGGCTGGTCCATTTACCGGTGCCTTTGTTTGCTGCTTCATCCAGAATCACATCAACCAGGTAGTTACCGTCTTCATCTTTTTTGGTGAAGATATCTTTAGTGATGTCGATCAGGTAGCTGCTAAGTTCACCGTTATTCCACTCGGTGAAAGTCTGGGCCAGTTCTTCATTAGATAGATTCAGGCCACCTTTGAGCAGAGAATACGCTTCAGCAATGAGCTGCATATCTCCGTATTCAATACCATTGTGAACCATCTTCACATAATGGCCTGCGCCGTCGGCACCAATATAAGTAACGCATGGCTCGCCGTCTTCTGCCACGGCAGCGATTTTAGTCAGGATAGGCGCAACCAGCTCATAAGCCTCTTTCTGCCCGCCAGGCATAATAGAAGGACCTTTCAGCGCGCCCTCTTCACCGCCGGAAACACCGGTACCGATGAAGTTAAAGCCCTCTGCTGAAAGCTCACGATTACGACGAATGGTGTCCTGGAAGAAGGTATTACCACCATCAATGATGATGTCACCTTTATCGAGGTATGGTTTCAGGGAATCAATCGCAGCATCCGTGCCTGCACCTGCTTTCACCATTAACAGGATGCGACGAGGCGTTTCCAGAGATTCAACAAACTCTTTCACCGTATAGTAAGGAGCCAGTTTCTTGCCTGGATTTTCAGCAATCACTTCTTCCGTCTTTTCGCGGGAGCGGTTGAAAATAGAGACGGTATAACCACGACTTTCGATGTTGAGCGCAAGGTTGCGCCCCATCACTGCCATACCGACTACGCCGATCTGTTGCTTTGACATTGTTTACTCCTGTCTTCTATATTATTAACCGTCTATTAACCGTTATATTATTAACCGTCGTGATTTTCATCTTCTAATCAAGGAATACATATGGTTACAGCATGCTTCTTACTTTATAGCGATAAGTATGCCATTGGGTGTATCCATAAGAACTTTGAATTTTGGATACTTTTCTGGATTAAAATTAGCATAGTTTCGTTTAGATATAACAATAAACGAACTATTAAAAGATTTCATCTTCTCTATTAAATCATCCTGTGGGATTACCTCACACTCGGGATTACTAATAGTCCAATCACTATATCTTGCTAATCCAAAGACGTCACCAATTGCCATCCCTTTATAGAAGTAAATACCATCCTCCAAGCCTAATTGGATAAGATTATCTCCATATAACTCACTATATTCACTTGCTTTCTTCATCAGTTCATAGCTATAGCGACTTTCTAAGCGTGAATTAAAATTCAAGTATTCAGAATAAAAATATTTGAATTCAAAATACAACGATCGCCCCGAAAAAAAATAATACACACAAGGATAAAATATCGTCCCACCTTGTAATTTGTAATGTTGATATCTTTTATTAAACTTGCAATTGAGATCGCAACCAGCAATACTGACAATGGGTAAATGGGTGATAAATACCTGTCACCTTGCGTAACAGAAAACCAAAATAAGACATATGTTAAAAAATCGAGAAAAATACCCAAAGTATTTTATTATTCCTAAGTGTAAAGACAGACAGTATAGCATAAAAAACAACATCACTGCCAACTTTATTAATTGCTTGTTGCAAATCTAATGTGGCAGGACTTATACCATGTCGAGCTTGTTCTGCTGTTTGAACTTGTAGATCAATTTCATTCCATAGGTAGTGACCAAATATATTTCCTCCAGCAGGACTAAAAGGATCACCAGAGATCCAAAAACTACGGACATACCAATAAATGCCACCAAGAATTGTTGCCAAGCTAAAAATAAGAAATGTCTGTATGTTTCTCTTTTTCGCTATCAATATAACAAATATGATGGCTCCATATATGGCACCAAATAGTTTTACGCCACAAGCAATTCCAATAAAAAAACCACATAAAAAAATTAATTCATTTTGTGTTTTATTGTTTTCTGAGCGAATATATATAAGAATACTGGCTGCAGCAAAACAAAGATAGCGTTAAATCAATATATGCATAACCAAGATGATCTTTAAGTGGATTGATAGTAAATAGTAGGATTGTAGCAATAATGCCAGGATAATAAGTTTTCGTAATTTCCCATGAACAGCCAACAAGTCCACAGGCTATTACAAAAAAACAGATATTTGCTAAAAACTGAGCTAACCTTACATCTCCTAACTGTAAACCTAAAGCCATTAAAAGATCTGCATTTTGCGGGAACAGAGGAAAACGCAAATATTGTTCAACAACAATTGCATGGTGCTCAACTAATGAACGAGCCAAAGGTAAGTGATACATAGTATCATCCCAATCACCGGGAGCTCGCAGGGACGATAACAATGTAACCACAAAAATCAAAACAAGAAATAAAATAACAAACAGCGTACTGAACTCAATATTATTTATTGCCAGCCATCTAAATTGCTGACGTTTAATAATGCTTAAAACCCAACACACCGTAAAAATTAAAAAGATAGCAATCTTATTAAATTGCCCGACTATGCCCAGAAAGTAAATTATCAAAATATTTAAAGACATCCCTATGCATAGGCAATAAAAAAATAAAGAAAATTTGTTAAGTCCTGCCACCCCCTCCTTAAAAAAAGATGACAATACAATATTACCAATGACAAAAAATGTCATTCCAAAAGCAAAACAATACACAACATACAAATACAACGGCAATTCAATCATAGTAAAATACTCTATTTACATTATCAGTTTATAGTTTTTTTTCAGGAAGATAAAATAATGCCTTCATTTCACGTCTAGTTGTTGTATTTGAATGCAAAATAATGCCACATACAAATGCCATTATTGACGATAACATGATGGAGGCAGTTAAAAAGGCAGTCGGAAATCTTCTCACCAAACCTGTATCAATATAATCAACAATGATGGGCAATCCTAAAATTATAGACAAAGCAGCAAGTAAAACGCCGATAATACTAAAAAAGTATAGTGGCCGTTCAAGCGAGTAAAGTTTAATTATTGTTTTCAGAATCTTGAACCCATCACTCCAAGTTGATAGTTTGCTCACACTCCCTTCAGATCGCTCGCCATATTTTGTATTAACCTCACCATACTTCATACGTAATTCTAAAGCATGAATTGTAAGCTCAGTTTCGATTTCAAATCCCCTTGATAGACACGGAAAAGATTTAACATAGCGTCTGGAAAATACACGATACCCCGACAACATATCAGTAAAATTCCCTTTAAAGATAGTCTGAACAGTACCAGTCAACAGTTTATTTCCTCAGCGATGCCCTTTTCTGTATGTATTTTGATCTCCATTCTCTTGACGACATCCTACAACCATATCCAATTGATTTTTTATGAGATGGTTAATCATTTCTGGAGCAGGACTTGCATCATAAGTGTCATCTCCATCAACCATTAGATAAATATCCGCATCTACATCTGAGAACATACGTCTTACGACATTCCCCTTGCCTTTCAGAGGAACAGAGTGAACTGTTGCTCCAGCATCCTCTGCCACTTGTGCTGTACTGTCAGTCGAATTATTATCAAATACATATATAGAAGCAGTTGGAATATTCGTTTTGAAATCATTTATGACTTTTGCTATTGCCTTCTGCTCATTATAACAAGGAATAATTACAGCGATATTAAAAGAGTGATACATAAGTCCCTCATATAAACTATTTAGCTAATGTGCAAGTAATTGTGTTTTTAACAAATCGTTTACTAACGAAAAATGAAATATTTTGATGCGCAATATCCTAAAACCAAACTAAAAAGAGAAAAGGTGAACAATGTAAATATTGGAGATAAAGCTAAGAGATCAAATAAAACGCCGAATAAATAACTCATCGCCCCCATAAAAAATATAAATATAAAATATCTAGCCTTGGTTGCAGATACTTTAAATGAGCATCTTGCATTTGCAAAAAAAGAAAAGGTTGCTGCACATATAAAACCAACAATGTTACTTCGGCCTTGACCAAAAGCTAAATTATTATAACACGCATAAAATACCCCCCAATGTAAAGCAGTATTGACAATTCCAATTAAAAAATAACTAAAAAAAGAACTGGTCAATAACTTCCCTATTTTTAACATCCTTTATTTTGCTCCCGAAGTGAGGTTATTACTAATTTGGATATTTTCTATAGAAAATACCCATAAAACTACAACGCCTATAATAAAAATTCCCATGGGTGTAAAAAGAAATGGATTAGTTATAGAAACGGTAATACTGAAAAAAAGTATTAACGACATCATTAATGATGTTTTTGTACTATTTAAAAAATAGCCTTTCAAAAAGATAAGCAACATAGGAACTAATGATATAAATACACCAATAACGCCTGTTTTCTGAAGTATCTCAAGAGGTACTATTTCAATCCTTAATCGATCTAATATAAATGAACCAAATCCTCTTCCAAACAAGAACGTCGCTAAATCAACATTTTTATAATAAAAATATAAATCATTAAATCTAACAGCGTCAGAATCTTCACTGCGTGATCCGACCATGTAAAGCATAATTATAAATAGAACGCTGCCCAATATTATTATAATAGTATTTAAATATAGCTTATGTAATTTAAAACTGGCTAATAACAGTGATAATGTTGTAAAAAGTAATACACCTCTTGATTCTGTCAATAATATCGCAAGCACTATTATGAGACATTTTAAATATTTTTTGTCGACAAAACTGATAATCGCACCGACACCAAAAAAGTAGAAGGATTTGGAAAAAAAAGCCCCATCGGGACGAAAAAAGAACTCGCTAGTCAATGATAAGTGTTCATAAATTAAATTAAAATTTAACAAACCGAAATTCAACAAAATTATGTATGAAATATATAACAGTGATCCATATAATGCAAATGCATTAACTATTTTAATAAAAATCTCACATGAAAATACTTTTAAAGTATATCTTAGTGTAAATAGATATATAAGTGACAGCATAAAAAGGTATGGTTGCACATCAAACAGTATATCATTTATTTTATTACCAGCTAATAAGCCGACAAAGAAGCCATAAAAAGGAAATAAAAGCAACCATATAAAAAGACTGACACATTTTTGGGT
>NZ_JBQZXC010000083.1:0-16097 GCF_053555815.1 Shigella sp. SIG6
GGCGCTTTTCAAAAGGGTATTTTGGCTTTGACATATTAGGAGCTATTCCATTTCATCGTCCAACAAAATGGGTGCAGTACACACTTTGATTTATAGTCAGGTGGGGCTTTTCTCTGTCTGCCTTTCGGTGAATACCTGAGACAAACAGTCTCAAGCACCCGCGGCTATTCTAGCTTAATAAGTTTGTTTCTTCTCCTTGATATAATCCTAAAAAAATCTCATAAAATTAATATATGAGATAATCTTTATTCAGCAGAAGATTATTAAAGGTTGCTGTTTTATTTAGCGATAATAAAAAAAGCCTGCCAGATGGCAGGCTTTTTAATAACGGCGTTATTACTGCAACAGCGAAATATCCGCAACGCGCAGGAACAGTTCGCGCAGTTTCTCCAGCATGGTCAGACGGTTGAGACGCAATTCTTTGTCATCAACCATGACCATCACTTTATCGAAGAAAGCATCAACCGGCTCACGCAGCTCTGCCAGTTCGACCAGCGCATCCTGGTAACGACCTTCCGCAAAGTACGGCTCCAGCTTGTCACGTAGCACCACAACCTGCATCGCCAGTTTAATTTCTTCCGGCTCTTTCAGGGTAGAGGCATTCACGCGATCGCTCAGCACTTCGTCAGATTTCGCCAGGATGTTAGATACACGTTTGTTCGCCGCCGCCAGTGCTGCAGCTGCTTCCAGGGTACGGAAGTGCGATACCGCTTTCATGCGGGCATCGAAATCAGCCGGACGAGTCGGACGACGCGCCAGTACCGCCTGGATGGTGTCAACGGTATAACCTTCGTCCTGATACCAGGCGCGGAAGCGACCGAGCATAAAGTCGATAACATCATCAACTACGTTGGCATTAGTCAGCTTATCGCCATACAGACGCACCGCTTCTTCGGTCAGCGTTTGCAGATCAAGGTTGAGGTTCTTCTCAACGATAATTCGCAGCACGCCAAGTGCGGCACGACGCAGCGCAAACGGGTCTTTGTCGCCTTTCGGATGCTGACCGATACCGAAGATACCCGCCAGAGTATCCATCTTATCAGCAATCGCCAGCGCACAAGCTACCGGGTTGGACGGCAGGTCATCACCGGCAAAGCGCGGCTGATACTGCTCATTCAGCGCGACGGCTACGTCTTCCGCTTCGCCATCGTGACGCGCGTAGTGCATCCCCATAACGCCTTGGGTGTCGGTGAACTCGAAGACCATGTTGGTCATCAGGTCACACTTAGACAGCAGGCCCGCACGGGTTGCGTGGTTAACGTCAGCGCCAATCTGTTCGGCGATCCAGCCAGCCAGCGCCTGGATGCGGTCAGTCTTGTCACGCAGCGTACCCAGCTGTTGCTGGAACAGCACGGTTTGCAGGCGCGGCAGGTTATCTTCCAGACGTTTTTTGCGGTCGGTGTTGAAGAAGAACTCGGCATCCGCCAGACGTGGACGAACGACTTTCTCGTTACCAGAGATAATTTGCTGCGGATCTTTCGATTCGATGTTGGCAACGAAGATAAAGTTCGGCAGCAGTTTGCCGTCGTTCGCATACACCGGGAAGTACTTCTGGTCACCTTTCATGGTGTAAACTAGGGCTTCAGCCGGCACCGCGAGGAATTTCTCTTCGAATTTTGCGGTCAGAACGACCGGCCACTCCACCAGCGAAGCCACTTCTTCCAGCAGGCTTTCGCTTAAGTCAGCGTTACCGCCAATCTTACGCGCTGCTTCTTCGGCATCGGCTTTAATCTTCGCTTTACGTTCTTCGTAATCGGCGATGACTTTCCCGCGCTCACGCAGAATTTCCGGATACTGATCGGCGTTGTCGATGGTGAATTCCGGTTCGCCCATAAAGCGGTGGCCGCGAATCACGCGATCGGACTGAATGCCCAGAATGGTTGCCGGAATGACTTTGTCGCCCAGCAGCAGGGTCACGGTGTGCACCGGACGCACGAAGTGCACGTCGCTTGCACCCCAGCGCATCAGTTTCGGGATCGGCAGTTTCGCCAGCGAAGTCGCAACCATATTCGGCAGCAGTGCTTCGGTGCTTTCGCCCTTCACATGGGCGCGATACAGCAGCCATTCGCCTTTATCGGTAGTCAGACGCTCAGCCTGGTCAACAGTAATACCACAACCACGCGCCCAACCTTCTGCCGCTTTGCTCGGTTTTCCTTCAGCGTCGAACGCCTGGGCAATCGCCGGGCCGCGTTTTTCGATTTCACGATCTGGTTGTGCTTCCGCCAGGTTAGCTACTTTCAGCGCCAGACGACGCGGAGCAGCAAACCATTGAACGGTGCCGTGTGCGAGGCCTGCGTTATCCAGCTCCGCAGTAAAGTTCGCAGCAAAGGACTCTGCCAGGCTGCGCAGTGCTTTTGGTGGCAGCTCTTCAGTGCCGATTTCCACCAGAAAAGTTTTCTCAGACATAGCCGCCTCTTACTTATCTTTGTTGCACATCGGGAAGCCGAGGGCTTCACGGGAAGCGTAATATGCTTCTGCCACTGCTTTGGTCAGGGTGCGAATGCGCAGAATGTAGCGCTGACGCTCGGTGACGGAGATGGCTTTACGCGCATCCAGCAGGTTGAAGCTGTGGGCGGCTTTCAGAATACGCTCGTAGGCTGGCAGCGGCAGCGGATTTTCCAGCGCCAGCAGCTGCTGCGCTTCTTTCTCGTACTGCTCAAAGCAGGTGAACAGGAAGTCCACATCCGCGTATTCGAAGTTGTAAGTGGACTGCTCCACTTCGTTCTGATGGAACACGTCGCCGTAGGTGGTTTTACCCAGCGGGCCGTCGCTCCAGACTAGGTCGTAAACGCTGTCTACGCCCTGAATGTACATGGCCAGACGTTCCAGACCGTAGGTGATCTCGCCGGTAACCGGTTTACACTCCAGACCACCAACCTGCTGGAAGTAAGTGAACTGCGTCACTTCCATGCCGTTTAGCCACACTTCCCAGCCCAGTCCCCAGGCCCCCAGAGTCGGGTTTTCCCAGTTATCTTCCACGAAACGGATGTCGTGAATAGTCGGGTCCATGCCCAGCTCTTTCAGAGAACCGAGGTACAGCTCCTGAATATTGTCCGGCGATGGCTTAATGACCACCTGGAACTGATAGTAGTGCTGTAAACGGTTGGGGTTTTCGCCGTAGCGACCATCGGTCGGGCGACGAGAAGGCTGAACATAAGCAGCCGCCATCGGTTCTGGCCCCAGCGCGCGCAGACAGGTCATTGGGTGAGAGGTTCCCGCGCCGACTTCCATGTCCAATGGTTGAACAATGGTGCAGCCCTGGCGAGCCCAGTAATCCTGTAAGGTCAGGATCAAGCCCTGGAAGGTCCTGGTATCAAACTTTTGCATATTATTTCGTGCTGGATACGTGTGGATTTAAAGGAAGGGATCAGTATACCCGCTGGATGGAAGATATACAGTACGAAACGGGAAAAAGCAGGGCTTAACGCATGGAAAGATGCAAAAAATGGCCATCTGCGTCAAAAGAACAGACAAACTGCTCTTTACGGAAGGTATAACCGCGCATTTCATAGCTTCCCTGGAACTGTTCGAAGCCGGTGACGTCGATTTTTTGCTCGCCGGTGTTATAACGTTTTGCCGCCTGATCCTTGCATAACGCTTCCATATTCAACGAACGCAGAGGATCAACCTTTACCCGTTGTGCTTTCTGCACGGGTGACGGTGTAGAACAACCCACTAGCACCATAAGCGCCATTGCCGGAAAGAAAGCGTTCATCATCATTAAATTACCGTCTGGTTTGCAGGTGAGTCTTATTATTTATATCGGTATAGTGGCTGATATCTTACGAATTTCCTTAAGCCTCTATAGGCTGTAGTGATAAAACTCAGATTATTCCAGTGCGCCAACCAAATGATTTATCGGTCAGACTTTTTTTAACCAGATACAGAGACACAGATGCAGCCCAAAATTTACTGGATTGATAACCTGCGAGGGATAGCGTGTTTAATGGTGGTGATGATTCACACCACTACCTGGTATGTGACCAATGCTCATAGTGTTAGCCCCGTCACATGGGATATCGCCAATGTTCTGAATTCTGCCTCTCGTGTCAGCGTGCCGCTATTTTTCATGATTTCCGGCTATCTCTTTTTTGGCGAACGCAGCGCCCAGCCGCGCCATTTCTTGCGTATCGGCTTATGTCTGATTTTTTATAGCGCAATCGCACTGCTCTACATTGCGCTGTTTACCTCCATCAATATGGAGTTAGCGCTGAAAAACCTGCTGCAAAAGCCAGTGTTTTACCACTTGTGGTTTTTCTTCGCGATTGCGGTGATTTATCTGGTTTCACCGCTGATTCAGGTGAAGAACGTCGGCGGAAAAATGTTGCTGGTGCTAATGGTGGTGATTGGCATTATCGCTAACCCAAATACAGTGCCGCAGAAAATTGACGGTTTTGAATGGCTGCCAATTAACTTATATATCAATGGCGATACTTTTTACTACATTCTGTATGGCATGTTGGGCCGCGCTATAGGGATGATGGACACACAGCATAAAGCACTGTCGTGGGTGAGCGCCGCGCTGTTTGCGACGGGGGTTTTTATTATCTCTCGCGGGACATTATATGAATTGCAGTGGCGCGGAAATTTTGCCGATACCTGGTATCTTTACTGTGGGCCGATGGTTTTTATCTGCGCAATCGCGCTATTGACTCTGGTTAAAAACACGCTGGATACGCGTACCATTCGCGGACTTGGCTTAATCTCCCGCCATTCATTGGGTATATACGGATTCCACGCCTTGATTATCCATGCGTTGCGCACCCGGGGAATTGAGCTTAAAAATTGGCCAATACTGGATATTATTTGGATCTTTTGCGCGACGTTGGCAGCGAGTTTGTTACTTTCTATGCTGGTACAACGAATCGACAGAAACAGATTAGTGAGTTAAGTAAAAGCCCGTTCACATTGGACTGACCGGGCTGACGTGAATTATTCGCTGTATTCTTCCTGGGTAACCTGTGTTTCTTTTGGCGGGTTTATTCCGGCATCACGAATATTCTTCTGCACCGCTACTGCACCAAACAAGCTTAAGAAGAAAGCCAGTCCATAAAAACCTTTTTCACTGAGTAATAATGTCGCATTCCACAGACCTACCATCAGTAGAGCAACAGAGATAATAAAGACAGTCAGGCAGGTCATATAATAAATGGAAGTGGTCGGTATGCCTTCATACTTGTCCCGAACGGTCTTTTGATAAGACGCAGCAGAAAACAGTCCTAACACCAGTACGGCAAAATAATACCCTTTTTCATTTAACTGCATCTCTGCATTCCATAGCCCTAACAGGTAGGTAACGATACCACCAACGAGAGCTATCCATGACACAATACTAAAGGCCGGTGAATAGGTTGATATTTTGTTGTCCATCACAGTATTCCTTTCATTCCTGAATGTGTAAGAGCTTTATGTTGCTCATACCGAGCGAAACAAACGCATTTGACCAAACAAGCAGACAAAAAAGGCGATGGGGTAGATCACCATTTCATAAGCATTGATAGGTGCATTTAAAACACCGATAAACAAGAGACCGATAGTGATTAACGCAACTAACTGGCAGATATGGGTAAAAAAATTATCCAGTTGCCCGAGTTTTTCTGCGCGAAGATATGCATAGTTACCAAAAGTTGCTGTCATTAACACGCCAAGAAAATAGCCTTTTCCACTTAGCAATGGGCATGAGATCCATAGCCCAACCAGATAAACCAGCGCCCCGACAACAAATAATAGTTTTGCCACAGTTTTTGAGGTTTTCATAACGATCTCCATATCTACCAGCGATACATTACGAGTAACCAACGAAAGACAAAACTGAAAAATGCCATTAACAAATGATTTTCAGAATAAATTCATACTAAATATTAATTAATTAGTGAGATATATAGATGTGAATTATCCCCCACCCGGTCAGGCAGGGGATAACGTTTACGCCATTAATGGCAGAAGTTGCTGATAGAGGCAACGGAACGTTTCACGTCGTGGCTGATAAGCGGCATAACGCTGCGCATCTGGTAGATGCGACTGTTCTAACGGTAGCTGCGGCAACAACTCAATGAGCGATTTCTCTGGATTCGCCGCAATCTGCGCCAGCCTTGCTGCGCCCAGTGCTGGCCCCACATCCCCCCCCCCGTACGGTAATCGAGCTGCTGACCGCTGATATCCGCCAGCATCTGACGCCAGTACTCACTACGCGCCCCGCCACCAATCAACGTAACACTTTGCGGTTTAATGCCGCAGGCATGCACGACATCCATGCCATCTGCCAGCGCATAACCCACGCCTTCCAGCACTGCTCGCGCCAGTTCATTGGGGCCATGTTGATGAGTCAAACCAAAGAAAACCCCCTTCGCCTGGGGATTATTGTGTGGTGTACGCTCGCCGGAAAGATAAGGCAGAAACCAAACTGGCTCGGCACTTTCATCAGCCTGTTGAGCTGCAGCGATTAAAGCTGGGACATTGCACAGGCCGGTTAATTTCGCGGCCCAATCCAGACACGATGCTGCACTCAGCATTACAGACATTAAATGCCAACGCTGCGGTAGCGCATGGCAAAAGCTGTGTACAGCGCTTTCTGGCTTGCTTAAGAACCCTTCGCTGACAGCAAAATAGCCCCCCGACGTCCCCAGCGATAACATTGCCTGATTAGCATCAACCATTCCCACACCAACTGCACCAGCTGCATTGTCGCCACCGCCTGCGACAACTGGCACCGTCGCCATACCCCACGCTTTCGCAACTTCAGGTAACAAAGCACCAGTAATTTCGCTGCCTTCGTATAATGCGGGCATCTGGTCACGAGATAAGTCGCAAGCCTGCAGCATGACGTCACTCCAGTCACGCTTTGCGACATCCAGCCACATGGTGCCAGCTGCGTCAGACATATCGCTGGCAAACTCCCCCGTCATACGCAGACGCAAGTAATCTTTCGGTAATAATACTTTGTCGATTTGACGGAATATCTCCGGCTCATGCCGCTGAACCCATAGCAATTTAGGCGCAGTAAATCCGGGCATCATCAGGTTGCCGGTAATCACTCGTGATTGCGGAACTCTCGCTTCCAGCAAAGTGCACCCTTGCGCACAGCGCCCGTCGTTCCACAAAATGGCAGGGCGCAATACCCGTTGTTGAGCATCCAGTAAGGTTGCTCCATGCATCTGGCCGGCAATACCCAATGCTTTAACGTCCTGCAGAGAATGCTGATCGCCCAGAGCTTTCATTGCGCGATCAGTTGCCTGCCACCACTGTTCCGGGTCTTGTTCCGACCAAAGTGGATGCGGGCGCGAAACGGTCAGCTTTTCCGTTTGCGAAGCAACCACCTCACCCTGCTCGTTGAGCAAAATAACTTTTACGCCCGCGGTGCCAAGATCTATCCCGATATACATATCGATCGTTCCTTAAAAAAATGCCCGGTATCGCTACCGATAACCGGGCCAACGGACTGCACAGTTAGCCGTTATTTGTCGAACAGATAATGATTTACCAGATTTTCCAGTTGCTCCTGGCGACCACTCTGATGCACCGGAGACAAATTATGTTCCTGAGCATATTTGGCTAAATCTGCCAGTGACATTTGGCCTTTCAGGATTTGCTGGCCCAATTCGCTATTCCAGCCGGAATAACGCTGCGCGATGCGTTTATCCAGCTCGCCATCTTCAATCATGCGCGCTGCAATTTTCAGCGCCAGTGCCATCGTATCCATCGCGCCGATATGACCGTAAAACAGATCATATTTATCAGTACTTTGACGACGTACTTTGGCATCGAAGTTCAGACCACCGGTGGTGAAACCGCCTGCTTTGAGAATTTCATACATCACCAGCGCATTCTCTTCCACACTGTTCGGGAACTGGTCGGTGTCCCAGCCCAGTTGCGCATCGCCACGGTTGGCGTCGACAGAACCGAACAGGCCAAGCGCAATGGCGGTGGCTATTTCATGATGGAAAGAGTGACCTGCCAGCGTCGCGTGGTTAGCTTCAATGTTCAGTTTAATCTCTTTTTCCAGACCAAACTGTTTCAGGAAGCCATAGACCGTCGCGGCATCGTAATCATATTGATGTTTAGTCGGTTCTTGCGGTTTCGGTTCGATAAGCAACGTGCCCTAGAAGCCGATTTTATGTTTATGCTCAACCACCATCTGCATAAAGCGGCCCAGTTGTTCACGCTCCTGACGCAAGTCGGTATTTAACAGCGTTTCGTAACCTTCACGACCACCCCACAGGACATAGTTTTCACCGCCCAATTTATGGGTTGCTTCCATCGCTGTAACAACTTGCGTTGCCGCCCAGCTGAAGACTTCAGGATCTGGGTTCGTCGCCGCACCCGCGCCATAGCGAGGGTTTGTAAAGCAGTTAGCGGTTCCCCACAGCAGCTTCACGCCGCTCTCTTCTTGCTTGGCTGCCAGGACATCAACCATTTGCGCAAAATTATTGATGTACTCTTTTAACGACGCGCCCTCAGGGGAAACATCCACATCGTGGAAGCAATAAAATGGCACATGTAACTTGTGGAAAAACTCAAATGCGACATCTGCTTTACGCTTCGCCAACGCCAGTGCCTCACCAGGCTGCTGCCACGGACGATTAAATGCCCCCACACCAAACATGTCCGCCCCGTTCCAGCAGAAGGTGTGCCAGTAGCAGGCGGCAAAACGCAAGTGCTCTTCCATACGCTTACCCAACACCAGTTCGTCGGGATTGTAGTGACGGAATGCTAACGGGTTTGAGGATTTTGAGCCTTCATAACAAACGCGATCGAGCTGGTCAAAATAGGCTTGCATATTGAACTCCATAATCAGGTAATGCCGCGGGTGATGGATGATGTCGTAATATTGGGCACTCCCTTTCAGTTGCTCAATTATGTTATTTCACACTGCTATTGAGATAATTCACAAGTGTGCGCTCGCTCGCAAGATAAAATGGGATGATGAAACTGGGTAATTCCTCGAAGATAAAAATGCAATAAGTACAATTGCGCAACAAAAGTAAGATCTCGGTCATAAATCAAGAAATAAACCAAAAATCGTAATCGAAAGATAAAAATCTGTAATTGTTTTCCCCTGTTTAGTTGCTAAAAATTGGTTACGTTTATCGCGGTGATTGTTACTTATTAAAGCTGTCCTCTAACTACAGAAGGCCCTACACCATGAAAATAAAGAACATTCTACTCACCCTTTGCACCTCACTTCTGCTTACCAACGTTGCGGCACACGCCAAAGAAGTCAAAATAGGTATGGCGATTGATGATCTCCGTCTTGAACGCTGGCAAAAAGATCGAGATATTTTTGTGAAAAAGGCAGAATCTCTCGGTGCGAAAGTATTTGTACAGTCTGCAAATGGCAATGAAGAAACACAAATGTCGCAGATTGAAAACATGATTAACCGGGGTGTCGATGTTCTTGTCATTATTCCGTATAACGGTCAGGTATTAAGTAACGTTGTAAAAGAAGCCAAACAAGAAGGTATTAAAGTATTAGCTTACGACCGTATGATTAACGATGCGGATATCGATTTTGATATTTCTTTCGATAACGAAAAAGTCGGTGAACTGCAGGCAAAAGCCTTGGTCGATATTGTTCCGCAAGGTAATTACTTCCTGATGGGCGGCTCGCCGGTAGATAACAACGCCAAGCTGTTCCGCGCCGGACAAATGAAAGTGTTAAAACCTTACGTTGATTCTGGAAAAATTAAAGTCGTTGGTGACCAATGGGTTGATGGCTGGTTACCGGAAAACGCATTGAAAATTATGGAAAACGCGCTAACCGCCAATAATAACAAAATTGATGCTGTAGTTGCCTCAAACGATACCACCGCAGGTGGGGCAATTCAGGCATTAAGCGCGCAAAGTTTATCAGGGAAAGTAGCAATTTCCGGCCAGGATGCGGATCTCGCAGGTATTAAACGTATTGCTGCCGGTACGCAAACTATGACGGTGTATAAACCTATTACATTGCTGGCAAATACTGCCGCAGAAATTGCCGTTGAATTGGGCAATGGTCAGGAGCCAAAAGCAGATACCTCACTGAATAATGGCCTGAAAGATGTCCCCTCCCGCCTCCTGACACCGATCGATGTGAATAAAAACAACATCAAAGATACGGTAATTAAAGACGGATTCCACAAAGAGAGCGAGCTGTAAGCGTTACGCCCCGGCGCGGAGCGGGGGCGTGATTTCTCTCCATGCCGCGTGAATGAATTGGCTTAGGTGGAGTCGTTATGCCTTCTCTACTTGAAATGAAGAACATTACCAAAACCTTCGGCAGTGTGAAGGCGATTGATAACGTCAGCTTGCGGTTGAATGCTGGCGAAATCGTCTCACTCTGTGGGGAAAATGGGTCTGGTAAATCAACGCTGATGAAAGTGCTGTGTGGTATTTATCCCCATGGCTCCTACGAAGGCGAAATTATTTTTGCGGGAGAAGAGATTCAGGCGAGTCACATCCGCGATACCGAACGCAAAGGTATCGCCATCATTCACCAGGAATTGGCCCTGGTGAAAGAATTGACCGTGCTGGAAAATATCTTCCTGGGTAACGAAATAACCCACAATGGCATTATGGATTATGACCTGATGACGCTACGCTATCAGAAGCTGCTCGCACAGGTCAGTTTATCCATTTCACCTGATACCCGCGTTGGCGATTTAGGGCTTGGGCAACAACAACTGGTTGAAATTGCCAAGGCACTTAATAAACAGGTGCGCTTGTTAATTCTCGATGAACCGACAGCCTCATTAACTAAGCAGGAAACGTCGGTTTTACTGGATATTATTCGCGATCTACAACAGCACGGTATCGCCTGTATTTATATTTCGCACAAACTCAACGAAGTCAAAGCGATTTCCGATACGATTTGCGTTATTCGCGACGGACAGCACATTGGTACGCGTGATGCTGCCGGAATGAGTGAAGACGATATTATCACCATGATGGTCGGGCGAGAGTTAACCGCGCTTTACCCTAATGAACCACATACCACCGGAGATGAAATATTACGTATTGAACATCTGACGGCATGGCATCCGGTCAATCGTCATATTAAACGAGTTAATGATGTCTCGTTTTCCCTGAAACGTGGCGAAATACTGGGTATTGCCGGACTCGTTGGTGCCGGACGTACCGAGACCATTCAGTGCCTGTTTGGCGTGTGGCCCGGACAATGGGAAGGAAAAATTTATATTGATGGCAAACAGGTAGATATTCGTAACTGTCAGCAAGCCATCGCCCAGGGGATTGCGATGGTACCCGAAGACAGAAAGCGCGACGGCATCGTTCCGGTAATGGCGGTTGGTAAAAATATTACCCTCGCCGCACTCAATAAATTTACCGGTGGCATTAGCCAGCTTGATGACGCGGCAGAGCAAAAATGTATTCTGGAATCAATTCAGCAACTCAAAGTTAAAACGTCGTCCCCCGACCTTGCTATTGGACGTTTGAGCGGCGGCAATCAGCAAAAAGCGATCCTCGCCCGCTGTCTGTTACTTAACCCGCGCATCCTCATTCTTGATGAACCTACCAGGGGTATTGATATTGGCGCGAAATATGAGATCTACAAATTAATTAACCAACTCGTCCAGCAGGGTATTGCCGTTATTGTCATCTCTTCCGAATTACCTGAAGTGCTCGGCCTTAGCGATCGTGTACTGGTGATGCATGAAGGGAAACTAAAAGCCAACCTGATAAATCATAACCTGACTCAGGAGCAGGTGATGGAAGCCGCATTGAGGAGCGAACATCATGTCGAAAAGCAATCCGTCTGAAGTGAAATTGGCCGTACCGACATCCGGTGGCTTTTCTGGGCTGAAATCACTGAATTTGCAGGTCTTCGTGATGATTGCAGCTATCATCGCAATCATGCTGTTCTTTACCTGGACCACCGATGGTGCCTACTTAAGCGCCCGTAACGTCTCCAACCTGTTACGCCAGACCGCGATTACCGGCATCCTCGCGGTAGGAATGGTGTTCGTCATAATTTCTGCTGAAATCGACCTTTCCGTCGGCTCAATGATGGGGCTATTAGGTGGCGTCGCGGCGATTTGTGACGTCTGGTTAGGCTGGCCTTTGCCACTTACCATCATTGTGACGTTGGTTCTGGGACTGCTTCTCGGTGCCTGGAACGGATGGTGGGTCGCGTACCGCAAAGTCCCTTCATTTATTGTCACCCTCGCGGGCATGTTGGCATTTCGCGGCATACTCATTGGCATCACCAACGGCACGACTGTATCCCCCACCAGCGCCGCGATGTCACAAATTGGGCAAAGCTATCTCCCCGCCAGTACCGGCTTCATCATTGGCGCGCTTGGCTTAATGGCTTTTGTTGGTTGGCAATGGCGCGGAAGAATGCGCCGTCAGGCTTTGGGTTTACAGTCTCCGGCCTCTACCGCAGTAGTCGGTCGCCAGGCTTTAACCGCTATCATCGTATTAGGCGCAATCTGGCTGTTGAATGATTACCGTGGCGTTCCCACTCCTGTTCTGCTGCTGACGTTGCTGTTACTCGGCGGAATGTTTATGGCAACGCGGACGGCATTTGGACGACGCATTTATGCCATCGGCGGCAATCTGGAAGCAGCACGTCTCTCCGGGATTAACGTTGAACGCACCAAACTTGCCGTGTTCGCGATTAACGGATTAATGGTAGCCATCGCCGGATTAATCCTTAGTTCTCGACTTGGCGCTGGTTCACCTTCTGCGGGAAATATCGCCGAACTGGACGCAATTGCAGCATGCGTGATTGGCGGCACCAGCCTGGCTGGCGGTGTGGGAAGCGTTGCCGGAGCAGTAATGGGGGCATTTATCATGGCTTCACTGGATAACGGCATGAGTATGATGGATGTACCGACCTTCTGGCAGTATATCGTTAAAGGTGCGATTCTGTTGCTGGCAGTATGGATGGACTCCGCAACCAAACGCCGTTCTTGATTTTGATAAAAATTTTCTCAAAGCCGGTTACGTATTACCGGTTTTGAGTTTTTGCATGATTCAGCAGGAAAAGAACCATGTTTACTAAACGTCACCGCATCACATTACTGTTCAATGCCAATAAAGTCTATGACCGGCAGGTAGTAGAAGGCGTAGGGGAATATTTACAGGCATCACAATCAGAATGGGATATTTTCATTGAAGAAGATTTCCGCGCCCGCATTGATAAAATCAAGGACTGGTTAGGAGATGTCGTCATTGCCGACTTCGACGACAAACAGATCGAGCAAGCGCTGGCTGATGTCGACGTCCCCATTGTTGGGGTTGGCGGCTCGTATCACCTTGCAGAAAGTTACCCACCCGTTCATTACATTGCCACCGATAACTATGCGCTGGTTGAAAGCGCATTTTTGCATTTAAAAGAGAAAGGCGTTAACCGCTTTTCTTTTTATGGTCTTCCGGAATCAAGCGGCAAACGTTGGGCCACTGAACGCGAATATGCATTTCGTCAGCTTGTCGCCGAAGAAAAGTATCGCGGAGTGGTTTATCAGGGGTTAGAAACCGCGCCAGAGAACTGGCAACACGCGCAAAATCGGCTGGCAGACTGACTACAAACGCTGCCACCGCAAACCGGGATTATTGCCGTTACTGACGCCCGAGCGCGGCATATTCTGCAAGTATGTGAACATCTACATATTCCCGTACCGGAAAAATTATGCGTGATTGGCATCGATAACGAAGAACTGACCCGCTATCTGTCGCGTGTCGCCCTTTCTTCGGTCGCTCAGGGCGCGCGGCAAATGGGCTATCAGGCGGCAAAACTGTTGCATCGATTATTAGATAAAGAAGAAATGCCGCTACAGCGAATTTTGGTCCCACCAGTTCGCGTCATTGAACGGCGCTCAACAGATTATCGCTCGCTGACCGATCCCGCCGTTATTCAGGCCATGCATTACATTCGTAATCACGCCTGTAAAGGGATTAAAGTGGATCAGGTACTGGATGCGGTCGGGATCTCGCGCTCCAATCTTGAGAAGCGTTTTAAAGAAGAGGTGGGTGAAACCATCCATGCAATGATTCATGCCGAGAAGCTGGAGAAAGCGCGCAGTCTGCTGATTTCAACCACCTTGTCGATCAATGAGATATCGCAAATGTGCGGTTATCCATCGCTGCAATATTTCTACTCTGTTTTTAAAAAAGCATATGACACAACGCCAAAAGAGTATCGCGATGTAAATAGCGAGGTCATGTTGTAGCGATGATGAGAATTGTCGGCGTCACATCAGGGAACTCAGCACAGCCACCTGATGCGAGCAAAAGCCTTATCCGACCGACAAATCAGATAAGGCTCGAGGAAATGAAATTACATATGCGCCGCGATTAACCGTTGGTTATCCTGGTACATTGCGAACAGGTAGTTGTTATAACTCTTCCCTTTGGTCGAGTAGCCCTTCAGCTTGTGAATCATCGCTGTGGCAGTCACTTCCTGATCCGCTTTACGCAGCTGTGCACGCGATTTACGGAACGAAGAGTAAGCCGGGTGCGTATTCAGGTTAGTGACATAGGCGCTCACCGATTCTTTGACAGAACTAAACTGTGAGTACCCTTTCACTTTACCCGGCGCATTGGTACAACGTCCTTTCATGCATTTCATGCCGAACAGATTGTTATTGTTGCGCGCCAGCTTCGACGTTCCCCAACCGCTTTCTGCTGCAGCCATCGTCGCCACCATACTGGTAGGGATAATGTCTACGCGTTCAAGCAAGGTATTCCACGGGATTTTTCGCGTATTACCAGACCACTTCACCTTGTAGCGTTTGGCGATGTCTTTCAGACGCGCACGCTCAGCAGGTGACCATTGGCCCTGATACTGTTTTGAAATCAGCCAGTTACGTTCTGCAGTAATGGCTGCATTTTGGCTGGTAATGTAAGGCATTACGGTCCGGAGAAACGCCTTTTTCCTTGGTGTTCCGGAAGGGTATTTTCGCAAATCAGGAAGTGAACTACTCTTTGCACTATTGCGAGAATACTCTTGTTTACTGCTTACCTGTTTATTACTAGCTTTAGTTAAGTGGGACTTTTGACTCGCTGTTGTTGTGTGCGTCTTCGCTAACACCTCACTCGAAAACACCAGAGTGAGTAACATAAGAATCATCGCCCCATATCGTCGTATGGGAGTCAAAATCATCAGGTCTCCTGGTCGGATTTAATCATTCCAACACCTTATATTTTTCACAAATTTGAGAGTTGAATCTCAAATCATATCAAAAATAGCTGTCAAGAGCACCCCAAGGAATAGTCCAAATCTGAAACTATGTCACGAGTTAACGATTCAGATTGGCGCTAAATCGCAGAAAATGTGGGGGTTATCGCAAAATTCAGCCGTTTTTTGCGCGCGATCGCTCACCCTTGCTTCTCATCCTGTGGACTTACCGCTCAGGGATGAGTTTTGTCTGGCTTATCGCTGGCAAACTGTCTGAAATCGCAGCAATAAGGACTCATCCACCATGAAACTCGCCGCCTGTTTTCTGACACTCCTTCCTGGCTTCGCCGTTGCCGCCAGCTGGACTTCTCCGGGGTTCCCTGCCTTTAGCGAACAGGGAACGGGAACATTTGTCAGCCACGCGCAGTTGCCCAAAGGTACGCGTCCACTCACGCTAAATTTTGACCAACAGTGCTGGCAGCCTGCAGATGCGATAAAACTCAATCAGATGCTTTCCCTGCAACCTTGTAGCAACACGCCGCCTCAATGGCGATTGTTCAGGGACGGCAAATATACGCTGCAAATAGACACCCGCTCCGGTACGCCAACATTGATGATTTCCATCCAGAACGCCGCCGAACCGGTAGCAAACCTGGTCCGTGAATGCCCGAAATGGGATGGATTACCGCTCACGCTGGATGTCAGCGCCACTTTCCCGGAAGGAGCCGCCGTACGGGATTATTACAGCCAACAAATTGCGATAGTGAAGAACGGTCAAATAACGTTACAACCCGCTGCTACCAGCAACGGTTTACTCCTGCTGGAACGGGCAGAAACTGACACATCCTCCCCTTTCGACTGGCATAACGCCACGGTTTACTTTGTGCTGACAGATCGTTTCGAAAACGGCGATCCCAGTAATGACCAGAGTTACGGACGTCATAAAGACGGTATGGCGGAAATTGGCACTTTTCACGGCGGC
>NZ_JBQZXC010000084.1:0-16027 GCF_053555815.1 Shigella sp. SIG6
AAACAAAGACAATCTGAGTAGTACCTTCAAACAGATGCGCACTAAAGAGGAGAAATAAGATTACAGAGTTTGCCAACGTACCGATCAGGATCCAGGGTTTGAACTTACCCCATCGCGATCGCGTAACATTTACAATCCATCCCATAATCGGATCGTTAATAGCATCCCAGATCCTCGCCACCAGAAACAAAGTACCGACCAAACCCACAGACAGCCCGACGACATCGGTGTAGTAATACATGAGGTACATATACACAATGCCGATCGCAAAATCCTTCCCGAACGCTCCAAATCCATAACTGAGTTTTGTAGTCATTGAAATGCTCATAGGGTATCGGGTCGCTGTTACCAACGCCCGCCTTCTGTTATTGGTATCGTCAGAGGTGTGCGCCGGAATAAATCCCCCGGCGCAGTAGCGTTTAGTCGCGTTTTAACGGTGCAACCAGCCTGGCAGCCAGTCGCCGTGGGCGGCAATCAGGTCGTCAACAAGAGCATATATTTCGTCAATGCCCAGCACGGCGGCAGTATGCGGGTCCATCATCGCGGCGTGGTAAACACGGTCGCGATTTTCCGTAAGAATAGCTTCGGTCAGCAGCGTCTGTACGTTGATGTTGGTTTGCATCAGGGCGGCCAGATGCGAAGGTAGCGTACCGACTTTGGTCGGCTGAATGCCATTAGCACCAACCAGACAGGCTACTTCCACGCAACATCCTTGTGGCAGGTTATCAATCAAACCATCGTTACGGACGTTGCCGTAAATCACACTCGGCTCGCCAGTCCAGATAGCGTTCATGATTGTGCTGGCATATTCCCGTGACGGTTTAATATCAATCCGGGAGGCGTTTTTATACTCCTCCAGCTCTTTATGCCAGTTCGCCAGCTGCTCGACGCAGCGTTTCGGGTACTCATCCAGCGGTACTTTATAACGCTCAATCAAATCCTCACGACCTAGCTTAATAAACCACGGCGTATATTCGGCAAAATGTTCTGACGATTCCGTGACGAAGTAGCCCAGCTTTTTGAACATTTCGTAGCGCACAATATTCTGGCAGCGAGTATTACCATGAATATTTGGCTTCGGTGCCTGCCCTGCTTCATAAGCCGCCAGCAGTTCCGGGTAGAGATTCACGTAACTGCCGTCGGCGGTTTTGCGCTCCAGCTCCAGGTAAAACGCCATATGGTTGATACCTGCGCAACGGTAACGCAGCGTAGCCGGGTCGATATTGAGGTCACGCGCCAGCTCTTCCGCCGTTCCCTGCACCGAATGGCACAGCCCGACCTGTTTGATATACGGATAGCGGGCATACATCGCCCAGGTATTCATCGCCATTGGGTTAACATAGTTGAGCATGGTGGCATCGGGGCAGACTTCCGTCATGTTCTCGCAAATTTGCCACAGATGCGGAATGGTACGTAGCGCGCGCATAATACCGCCCGGCCCCAACGTATCGGCAATGGTTTGTTCCAGACCATGCCGCTTACAGACCTCGAAATCAGTCACCGTGCAAGGTTCATAACCGCCAATCTGAAATGCCACCACGACAAAATCGGCATCCTCTAAGGCTTCTTTCTGTTGGGTGTGGCAGGTGATTTTGCCGCTGGCCCCTGCTGAATCCATCAGCTTACGCACCACAATATGCGACTCTTCCAGGCGGGTGGGGTCAATGTCCATCAGGGCAATATGCGCCGTTTTCAGCGCCTCGCGATGGAACACATCACCAAGAATATTTTTAACGAAAATCGTCGAACCAGCGCCGATAAATGTAATTTTGGGTGCAGACATCATGCAGATCTCCTGGCTTGCTTGAATAACTTCATCATGGCAGGCGAATCTGCAGAAAACCTCCGGCTTCCAGGTTGAGCATTCCCATAAACTCAGCTCCTGCGTGAAGCAGCAGTAAATCTGAGTTTATGGGAATAAATTACCTGAAAAGTAGAGTTTTCGGCCTCATGATGCTCGGACAGTCCCCTCGCCCCTCTGGGAAGAGGGTGAAAACCGTGCTCCCACTCGCAGTCATCCTCCCTCACTCCTGCCATAATTCTGATATTCTAGGAAAGAGAGCCATCCATGAATACAGATACGTTTATGTGCAGCAGCGACGAAAAACAGACCCGCAGCCCGCTGTCGCTGTATTCGGAATACCAGCGGATGGAGATTGAGTTTCGCGCACCGCATATCATGCCCACCAGCCACTGGCATGGTCAGGTCGAAGTGAATGTGCCTTTCGATGGCGATGTGGAATACCTGATCAACAATGAAAAAGTGAATATCAATCAGGGTCATATCACGCTGTTCTGGGCCTGTACACCGCACCAACTAACAGATACCGGAACCTGTCAGAGCATGGCGATTTTTAATCTGCCGATGCATCTGTTTCTCTCCTGGCCGCTGGATAAAGACCTGATTAACCACGTCACTCACGGCATGGTGATCAAATCACTTGCCACACAGCAACTTAGCCCGTTTGAAGTACGCCGCTGGCAGCAGGAATTAAACAGTCCGAATGAGCAAATTCGCCAGCTCGCCATTGATGAAATTGGCCTGATGCTCAAGCGATTTAGCCTCTCTAGCTGGGAACCGATTCTGGTCAATAAAACCTCGCGCACACACAAAAACAGCGTCTCGCGCCATGCGCAATTTTATGTTAGCCAGATGCTGGGCTTTATTGCCGAAAACTATGATCAGGCGCTGACCATCAACGATGTGGCTGAGCACGTCAAACTTAACGCCAACTATGCAATGGGGATATTCCAGCGGGTCATGCAATTGACGATGAAACAGTACATTACCGCGATGCGCATCAACCACGTTCGCGCGTTACTGAGCGATACCGATAAAAGTATTCTCGATATTGCCCTGACGGCAGGCTTTCGTTCAAGTAGTCGTTTTTACAGCACGTTCGGCAAATATGTCGGCATGTCGCCGCAACAATACCGCAAACTTAGCCAACAGCGCCGCCAGACGTTTCCCGGCTAAAGACGATATCAGTATCAGCCAAAAAAATAGTTTAGCCGTCGATAATAAGCAGTGAAAATAATTTAAAATAATCACATAACGTATTGTTTATAAAACTAAATATTTCAAAAATGTTTGTTTTTCACGCGCTTTACAGCCCGAAAAGGCCGGAAGATACTTGCCCGCAACGAAGATTCCTTCATAACCGGGTAAGCAATGATGAAAGTATTAATTGTTGAAAGCGAGTTTCTCCATCAAGACACCTGGGTCGGTAACGCCGTTGAGCGTCTGGCAGATGCTTTAAGCCAGCAAAATGTTACCGTGATTAAATCCACCTCCTTTGGTGATGGTTTTGCCATTCTCTCTTCAAACGAAGCCATTGACTGCCTGATGTTCAGCTATCAAATGGAACATCCGGACGAACATCAAAACGTCAGACAATTGATCGGTAAGCTTCATGAGAGCCAACAAAACGTGCCGGTCTTCCTGTTGGGCGATCGGGAAAAAGCCCTCGCCGCAATGGACCGGGATCTGCTGGAGCTTGTCGATGAATTCGCCTGGATTCTGGAAGATACCGCCGACTTTATCGCCGGACGCGCCGTTGCCGCGATGACCCGCTACCGCCAGCAGCTGTTGCCGCCACTGTTCAGCGCGCTGATGAAATATAGTGACATCCATGAATATTCCTGGGCAGCGCCAGGCCACCAGGGCGGCGTTGGTTTTACCAAAACACCCGCCGGACGTTTCTACCATGACTACTATGGTGAAAATCTGTTCCGCACCGACATGGGCATCGAACGAACTTCCCTCGGTTCTTTGCTTGACCATACTGGCGCATTTGGCGAAAGCGAAAAATATGCCGCACGCGTATTTGGTGCCGATCGCTCCTAGTCGGTAGTCGTCGGTACTTCCGGCTCTAACCGCACCATCATGCAGGCTTGCATGACCGATAACGATGTCGTGGTCGTTGACCGTAACTGCCATAAATCCATCGAACAAGGTTTGATGCTGACAGGCGCGAAACCGGTCTATATGGTGCCAAGCCGCAACCGCTACGGCATTATCGGGCCAATCTATCCGCAGGAAATGCAACCTGAAACCTTGCAAAAGAAAATCAGTGAAAGCCCGCTGACCAAAGACAAAGCCGGGCAAAAACCGTCTTACTGCGTGGTAACCAACTGCACCTATGACGGCGTGTGTTATAACGCTAAAGAAGCGCAGGATCTGCTGGAAAAAACCTCCGATCGTCTGCACTTTGACGAAGCTTGGTACGGCTATGCACGTTTCAACCCGATCTATGCCGATCACTATGCCATGCGCGGCGAACCTGGCGATCACAACGGTCCTACCGTTTTCGCCACCCACTCCATCCACAAACTGCTGAATGCACTGTCACAGGCTTCTTATATTCATGTACGTGAAGGTCGTGGGGCGATTAACTTCTCCCGCTTCAACCAGGCCTACATGATGCATGCCACCACCTCCCCGCTGTATGCCATCTGCGCATCCAACGACGTGGCGGTGTCGATGATGGACGGCAACAGCGGCCTGTCACTGACACAGGAAGTGATTGACGAAGCGGTTGATTTCCGTCAGGCGATGGCGCGGCTATATAAAGAGTTCACCGCTGACGGTAGCTGGTTCTTCAAACCGTGGAACAAAGAAGTCGTCACCGACCCACAAACCGGCAAAACCTATGACTTTGCTGACGCACCAACCAAACTGCTGACCACCGTTCAGGACTGCTGGGTAATGCATCCGGGCGAAAGCTGGCACGGCTTCAAAGATATTCCGGATAACTGGAGTATGCTCGACCCAATTAAAGTCAGCATCCTTGCTCCGGGAATGGGTGAAGATGGTGAACTGGAAGAAACCGATGTTCCGGCGGCGCTGGTCACTGCCTGGCTTGGTCGCCACGGCATTGTGCCTACCCGCACCACTGACTTCCAAATTATGTTCCTGTTCTCTATGGGCGTAACCCGTGGGAAATGGGGGACTCTGGTTAACACCCTTTGCTCCTTCAAACGCCACTATGACGCCAACACACCGCTGGCGCAGGTGATGCCGGAACTTGTTGAACAATATCCTGACACTTACGCGAACATGGGGATTCACGATCTGGGTGACACCATGTTTGCCTGGCTGAAAGAAAACAACCCTGGCGCACGGTTGAACGAAGCCTATTCCGGCCTGCCGGTGGCGGAAATCACCCCGCGTGAAGCGTACAACGCGATTGTCGACAACAATGTCGAACTGGTATCCATTGAAAATCTGCCAGGACGCATCGCGGCAAACTCAGTTATCCCGTATCCGCCAGGAATCCCGATGCTGCTGTCTGGTGAAAACTTCGGCGATAAAAACAGTCCGCAAGTAAGTTATTTACGCTCGCTGCAATCCTGGGACCACCATTTCCCTGGATTTGAACACGAAACTGAAGGGACTGAAATTATTGACGGTATTTACCACGTTATGTGCGTGAAAGCGTAACCACTATTCCGCTGAAGGCGTAATTGTTTAAATAACATTACGCCGCCTGGCCTTAGGCCTTTTGAGTATGGCAACGTTTTCATAAAAATTGCTGCAAACAAAAATGTCATACTTTTTGCGCGGCCCCACCCCGCGCTTTTTTTTGCCTGTTATTTATCCTGTAAAAAAATATGTACATGAGAAATTACTATAAAAATTTGTAATATTAGTAAAACTCGTTATTTTTATGCATGTTTATATTCATTATACAATTATATAACCATTTCCCGGTATCGCTTTGCTTTAGCGAGAACTGGTCTTTTATTCGCACTCAGGAGTACATGTATGAGGATTTGCAGCGACCAACCTTGTATTGTTTTATTGACTGAAAAAGATGTCTGGATAAGGGTGAATGGGAAAGAACCTATTAGCCTTAAAGCTAACCATATGGCGTTATTAAATTGTGAAAATAATATTATCGACGTCTCCTCTCTTAACAACACTTTGGTTGCTCATATTAGTCACGACATCATCAAAGATTACCTCCGGTTTCTGAATAAAGATCTCTCGCAAATACCAGTATGGCAACGTAGCGCTACGCCCATACTCACCCTGCCATGCCTGACGCCAGACGTCTTTCGCGTTGCCGCGCAACACAGCATGATGCCCGCAGAAACTGAGTCAGAAAAGGAACGAACACGCGCATTATTATTCACTGTGCTATCCCGTTTTCTCGACAGTAAAAAATTCCTTTCATTAATGATGTATATGTTACGTAATTGTGTAAGTGACAGCGTTTATCAAATTATTGAAAGCGATATTCACAAAGACTGGAATCTTAGTATGGTAGCCAGTTGTTTATGTCTTAGCCCAAGTCTGTTAAAGAAAAAGTTGAAAAGCGAAAACACCAGTTATAGCCAAATAATCACCACCTGCCGCATGCGTTATGCCGTAAATGAATTAATGATGGACGGTAAAAATATCTCTCAGGTATCACAGTCCTGCGGCTACAACAGTACGTCGTACTTTATTTCTGTCTTTAAAGACTTCTACGGTATGACGCCGCTGCATTATGTTAGTCAGCACAGAGAACGCACTGTCGCCTGATTTTTAACCTTAACGAAGAGCTATATTAATAACGGCATCAGCGATAACCCGGTCGATAATAATTCAACTATCGAATGCAGGCGTATGATATGACGTAATTTATTGTCACGAAGCTCGCCTTCGCAGGAGTTTAATTATGTCTTCGGATGCTGATGCTCACAAAGTGGGCTTAATCCCCGTCACCCTGATGGTGTCGGGGAATATTATGGGGTCAGGTGTTTTTCTGTTACCTGCAAACCTGGCCTCCACTAGCGGGATTGCCATTTATGGATGGTTGGTGACGATTATCGGTGCGCTGGGGCTCTCGATGGTATACGCCAAAATGTCGTTCCTCGACCCAAGTCCTGGTGGTTCTTACGCTTACGCCCGCCGCTGCTTTGGCCCGTTTCTCGGTTATCAAACCAACGTCCTCTACTGGCTGGCCTGCTGGATCGGCAATATCGCCATGGTGGTCATTGGCGTAGGATATTTAAGTTACTTCTTCCCGATTCTGAAAGATCCATTGGTATTAACCATCACCTGCGTCGTGGTGCTGTGGATCTTCGTCCTGCTGAACATTGTCGGTCCGAAAATGATCACCCGCGTGCAGGCCGTTGCCACTGTGCTGGCGCTGATCCCCATCGTCGGGATTGCCGTATTTGGCTGGTTCTGGTTCCGTGGTGAAACCTATATGGCGGCATGGAACGTCACCTTCGGTGCGATTCAAAGTACCCTTAACGTTACGCTGTGGTCGTTCATCGGTGTGGAAAGTGCCTCCGTTGCCGCAGGTGTGGTGAAAAACCCGAAACGCAATGTCCCTATCGCCACCATTGGTGGGGTATTGATTGCCGCCGTTTGCTATGTGCTCTCCACCACCGCGATTATGGGGATGATCCCTAATGCCGCACTGCGCGTTTCTGCCTCGCCATTCGGTGATGCCGCACGGATGGCGTTGGGTGACACCGCTGGGGCCATTGTTTCCTTCTGCGCAGCTGCGGGTTGCTTAGGTTCACTGGGCGGCTGGACGTTGCTGGCGGGTCAAACGGCGAAAGCCGCTGCCGATGACGGACTGTTCCCACCGATTTTTGCCCGTGTAAATAAAGCGGGTACGCCAGTGGCGGGGCTGATTATCGTCGGTATTTTGATGACCATCTTCCAGCTCAGCAGCATTTCACCAAACGCGACCAAAGAGTTCGGTCTGGTTTCTTCCGTCTCGGTCATCTTTACACTGGTGCCATATCTTTACACCTGTGCGGCGTTACTGCTGCTCGGCCACGGTCACTTTGGTAAAGCACGCCCGGCATATCTGGCTGTTACTACCATTGCCTTCCTCTACTGCATTTGGGCCGTGGTGGGGTCCGGGGCGAAAGAGGTTATGTGGTCATTTGTCACCCTGATGGTCATCACCGCCATGTATGCGCTGAATTACAACCGGCTACATAAAAACCCGTATCCCTTAGATGCACCAATAAGCAAAGATTAATTCCCCTTAATCCAGCAAACATAAAAGCCAACCTTAAGAACTTAAGGTTGGCTTAATTTTGCTTTGCGAGCATATGCGCACTTTGTTCGATGGAAACACCGTGATGTTGAAGCGCCTACTAAAAAGACCCTCTTTGAATTTACTCGCCTGGCTATTGTTGGCCGCTTTTTATATCTCTATCTGCCTGAATATTGCCTTTTTTAAACAGGTGTTGCAGGCGCTGCCGCTGGATTCGCTGCATAACGTACTGGTTTTCTTGTCGATGCCGGTCGTCGCTTTCAGCGTGATTAATATTGTCCTGACACTAAGCTCTTTCTTATGGCTTAATCGACCACTGGCCTGCCTGTTTATTCTGGTTGGCGCGGCTGCACAATATTTCATAATGACTTACGGCATCGTCATCGACCGCTCGATGATTGCCAATATTATTGATACCACTCCAGCAGAAAGTTATGCGCTGATGACACCGCAAATGTTATTAACGCTGGGATTCAGCGGCGTGCTTGCTGCGCTGATTGCCTGCTGGCTAAAAATCAAACCTGCCACCTCGCGTCTGCGCAGTGTTCTTTTCCGTGGAGCCAATATTCTGGTTTCTGTACTGCTGATTTTGCTGGTCGCCGCACTGTTTTATAAAGACTACGCCTCGTTGTTCCGCAATAACAAAGAGCTGGTGAAATCCTTAAGCCCCTCTAACAGCATTGTTGCCAGCTGGTCATGGTACTCCCATCAGCGACTGGCAAATCTGCCGCTGGTGCGAATTGGTGAAGACGCGCACCGCAACCCGTTAATGCAGAACGAAAAACGTAAAAATTTGACCATCCTGATTGTCGGCGAAACCTCGCGGGCGGAGAACTTCTCCCTCAACGGCTACCCGAGTGAAACTAACCCGCGGCTGGCGAAAGATAACGTGGTCTATTTCCCTAATACCGCATCTTGCGGCACGGCAACGGCAGTTTCAGTACCGTGCATGTTCTCGGATATGCCGCGTGAGCACTACAAAGAAGAGCTGGCACAGCACCAGGAAGGCGTGCTGGATATCATTCAGCGAGCGGGCATCAACGTGCTGTGGAATGACAACGATGGCGGCTGTAAAGGTGCCTGCGACCGCGTGCCTCACCAGAACGTCACCGCGCTGAATCTGCCTGATCAGTGCATCAACGGCGAATGCTATGACGAAGTGCTGTTCCACGGGCTGGAAGAGTACATCAATAACCTGCAGGGTGATGGCGTGATTGTCTTACACACCATCGGCAGCCACGGTCCGACCTATTACAACCGCTATCCGCCGCAGTTCAGGAAATTTACCCCAACCTGCGACACCAATGAGATCCAGACCTGTACCAAAGAGCAACTGGTGAACACTTACGACAACACGCTGGTTTACGTCGACTATATTGTTGATAAAGCGATTAATCTGCTTAAAGAACATCAGGATAAATTTACCACCAGCCTGGTTTATCTTTCTGACCACGGTGAATCGTTAGGTGAAAATGGCATCTATCTGCACGGTCTGCCTTATGCCATCGCCCCGGATAGCCAAAAACAGGTGCCAATGCTGCTGTGGCTGTCGGAGGATTATCAAAAGCGGTATCAGGTTGACCAGAACTGCCTGCAAAAACAGGCGCAAACGCAACACTATTCACAAGACAATTTATTCTCCACGCTATTGGGATTAACTGGCGTTGAGACGAAGTATTACCAGGCCGCGGATGATATTCTGCAAACTTGCAGGAGAGTGAGTAAATGAAAATTCTGATTGTTGAAGACGATACGCTGTTATTGCAGGGACTGATTCTGGCGGCGCAAACCGAAGGCTACGCGTGCGATGGCGTGACAACCGCGCGGATGGCGGAACAAAGCCTTGAGGACGGTCATTACAGCCTGGTGGTACTGGATTTAGGGTTACCCGACGAAGATGGACTGCATTTTCTCGCCCGTATCCGGCAGAAAAAATACACCCTGCCGGTACTGATCCTCACCGCTCGCGATACGCTGACCGACAAAATCGCCGGGCTGGATGTCGGTGCCGATGACTATCTGGTGAAGCCTTTTGCGCTGGAAGAGTTACACGCCCGTATCCGCGCCCTGCTACGACGCCATAATAATCAGGGCGAAAGTGAGCTGATTGTTGGCAATCTGACGCTGAATATGGGTCGCCGTCAGGTATGGATGGGCGGTGAAGAGTTGATTCTGACGCCCAAAGAATATGCTCTGCTGTCACGGTTAATGCTCAAAGCAGGCAGTCCGGTACATCGGGAAATTCTCTACAACGACATCTATAACTGGGACAATGAACCCTCGACCAACACCCTGGAAGTGCATATCCACAATCTGCGCGACAAAGTGGGCAAAGCCCGTATCCGCACCGTGCGCGGCTTTGGCTATATGCTGGTCGCGAATGAGGAAAACTAATTGAATCTGATGCGTTTTCTGCGCCGACCAATATCGCTGCGCCAACGGCTGATATTGACCATCGGGGCCATTTTGTTGGTGTTTGAGCTGATCAGCGTCTTCTGGCTATGGCATGAAAGTACCGAGCAGATTCAGCTGTTTGAGCAGGCGCTACGCGACAATCGCAACAACGATCGCCACATCATGCGTGAGATCCGCGAGGCGGTCGCCAGCCTGATTGTCCCCGGCGTCTTTATGGTCAGCCTGACGCTATTTATCTGCTATCAGGCGGTACGCCGCATCACCCGCCCGCTGGCGGAGCTGCAAAAAGAGCTGGAAGCGCGCACCGCCGACAACTTAACGCCCATTGCCATTCACAGCGCCACCCTCGAAATCGAAGCGGTGGTTTCGGCGTTGAACGATCTGGTCAGTCGCCTGACCAGCACGCTGGATAACGAAAGGTTGTTTACCGCTGACGTCGCGCACGAACTGCGAACGCCACTGGCGGGGGTGCGTTTGCATCTGGAACTGCTGGCGAAAACGCATCACATTGATGTAGCACCGTTAGTGGCACGGCTTGATCAGATGATGGAGAGCGTCTCCCAGCTGCTGCAACTGGCGCGTGCCGGACAGTCATTTTCTTCCGGTAATTATCAACATGTAAAACTGCTGGAAGATGTCATTCTCCCCTCGTATGACGAACTCAGTACCATGCTCGACCAGCGACAGCAAACCCTGCTATTGCCAGAGAGCGCCGCCGACATCACCGTTCAGGGTGATGCAACCCTGCTGCGGATGTTATTGCGAAACCTGGTAGAAAACGCCCATCGTTACAGCCCACAAGGCAGCAACATTATGATTAAGCTGCAAGAAGATGGCGGAGCGGTCATGGCAGTTGAAGATGAAGGACCAGGTATTGATGAGAGTAAATGCGGGGAGTTTAGTAAAGCGTTTGTACGTATGGACAGCCGTTATGGCGGGATTGGTCTGGGGTTAAGTATTGTCAGCCGCATTACACAGTTGCATCACGGGCAGTTTTTCCTGCAAAACCGGCAAGAGACTTCCGGGACGCGGGCCTGGGTACGGCTGAAGAAAGATCAGAACGTGGCAAACCAGATATAAAGAAAGCTGCTGACCACCAGCACGCTGAACACGGTAGTTAAACTTTCATAAACACGGTTTTTCATTGCACTCTCCTCCGTTAACCTGGAGGAGAGTATGCGCGTCAGAGATTAAGTGAACCTTAAGAGTTCAATTGGCCTGATAAGACAGCGTCACATCAGGCCATCCGTTTCAGCTTATTCATCAATTCGCGGATGTTGCTGCACCAGGCGGGTACGTTTCGCCTGCAAATCGGCAATCTCGTGGTCAATATTATCGATTTTCTGCTCGATATTATCGTAATGCTCGACGAGAATTTCCTTCGCTTCCTGTATATCTGACGCCGCCGGTGTCGCACCTTTCAACGGACGATTTGCCGTCTCTTTCATGGTTACGCCGGTGATTAAACCAATCACCGCCACTACCATCAGGTAATAGGCAGGCATCATCAGATTCTGCGAGCTTTCGACCAGCCAGGCCGCCAGTGTTGGCGTCAGACCGGCAACCAGCACCGAAATATTAAATGCCGCCGCCAGCGCGCTGTAACGGATATGCGTCGGGAACATCGCTGGCAAGGTAGAAGCCATAACGCCCATAAAGCAGTTAAGGATCACCGCCAGCATCAGTAACCCGGCAAAAATCAGGCCGATGACGTTACTGTTAATCAGAATAAACGCCGGGATCGCCAACACAAACAGTGCAACACTACCAAGTAGCACAAACGGACGACGGCCAAAACGGTCACTCAGCAAGCCCATCACCGGCTGGACAAACAGCATACCGATCATAATGGCGATAATAATCAGCACCCCGTGGTCTTCGGAGTAATGCAGGTTATGCGACAAATAACTCGGCATATAGGTCAGCAACATGTAGTAAGTCACGTTGGTGGCAATTACCAGACCAATACATGTCAACAGGCTGCGCCAGTATTTAGTGGCAATCTCTTTAAACGAGACTTTCGGGCCATCCTGCAAACCTTCGCGGTCGCCCTGTTCCAGTTTATCAACATGCTGCTGGAACGCCGGAGTTTCTTCCAGCGCATGGCGCAGGTAAAGCCCGATAATCCCTAACGGCAGAGCAATAAAGAACGGAATACGCCAGCCCCAGTCGAGGAAGTTCGCTTCGCCGACAATGGTCGAAATTAACACCACCACGCCCGCGCCCAGCACAAACCCGGCAATAGAACCGAAGTCCAGCCAGCTGCCCATAAAGCCACGTTTACGGTCAGGGGAGTATTCCGCAACAAATATCGACGCCCCGGTATATTCACCACCGACCGAGAAACCTTGTGCCATCTTACAGATCAACAGCAGAATCGGTGCCCAAATACCAATCGTGTCGTAGGACGGTATTAAGCCAATACAGAACGTACTGATCGACATAATCACAATAGTGATAGCGAGGATCTTCTGGCGACCATATTTATCGCCCAACATACCAAAGAAGAGTCCGCCAAGCGGTCGAATCAGAAAGGGAACGGAGAAAGTGGCAAGTGCAGCAACCATCTGCACGCTGGGGTCAGCCCCCGGGAAAAAAACTTTACCTAATGCGTAAGCAACAAAACCATAAACACCAAAATCAAACCATTCCATTGCATTACCCAGTGATGCTGCGGTAATGGCTTTACGCAGTTTACCGTCATCAATAATGGTGACATCACGAAGGGTAATCGGTTTTACTTTTTTCCTTTTCAGCATAGCTTTCCTCGCAGAGTTGGCCCATTTCCGCAAACGCCAGAAAAATCAGCGCGACGGCCGCAAAAGGGGAGCGGGAATTGCAGGATGCAATCTCTGTAACAAGCGTAGCGGGTTTGCTTACACCCTCCGGTTAAGGAATGTACAATCAAACCAGTTGACGCCTGAATTGGGCAGTTAATGACCTTTTTACCCTACCAGTGTTTAAATTTGTGATCAACTTCACACATGGATTTCGTTTAGGACTCATTGATGTAACTGATTATTTACGCCAAATTTACAGAGAAGATTTCCTCGACCATTGCCCCCACCAAACGCTGCGCTGAACAGAGTCGTGGCATCCCCAGCGCGACAGTTTGCCAGCGTTGGGTCACTGACCAGCAAACGGGTTGTTTATCTGCCGTGGTCCACTTTCCCAGCCAACTTAAAAAATCAGCATGATCCCCGCCCGTCGGAACGGTCGAAGAGGCAAACCACTGATGGTAATAGTGACGCGTGGTCGGTGCCGCATTGATACTCTCTGCCAGATGTTGTGTCGCCTTCTCGCGCAAATCACCCAGCAACAACACCACCGCTTGCGGGCTTCCCAGACGGCAGGCATCGCCAAATGCACCCCAGCGCAACTCCTCCAGAACGATAAAACAGCGCCCAGGCAACGACCAGGCGTTATACGCCCCAGCACGCCAGCGGGTAAAAATTTGCTCGCTCTGATCACCTGCCTGCACCAGTAGGCCTCGTTGCGTTAACGCCTTTTCCTTCCAGCGACAACGGGCTGAAAACCACTCATACAAGGCGGCAATTTGCTGGGGGAGCTCCGGGAAAGCAGAGTGCTGGCGGTGATCCATTTTTTGCAGCAGCGCCAGATGCTGCGCGATCTGCGTCAGCGCCAGATGACCGGGATCCAGCATCGACGCCAGTTTTTCCACCATTGTCAGTCGCAGGCTAAGCGGCGCATTTAACATGCCGCCGTTCGTCCATGTCTGAAGCTGCACACGCGAAAGAAGTTCCTGCATCAGTCGTTCACGAAACTGCTGCTGATGGGCTTGAGGATGGCGGGCATCATCGCCCTGCGCCAGATCCACTAAAAAGCGCGGATGAACCGACTCCAGCACGCGACCGGGGCCGTCCAGTAACGTCTTGGTCAATATCGTTCTGCCGTGAAAAGTGTTTGAATATCATCGCGTAACAGCTGAGCGTCGGTGTAAATCCAGCTGTGAGTCATCACAGTCTGCTGCAATTGCTGCTGCATCAGCCTGACCACCGATTCATTTTGTTGACGCAGAGCCAGACTTTCGCGTAAACGCGTCTGTAATTCTGTCAAACATGAAGCGAACTCAGCGAAAAAAGTATTCATGCCTGCCGTAACAGATTCATCGACCTGCTCTGCCAGAACTTTAGCCATTTGTTGGCAATAGAGATCGACTTCTGCGCTTAATGCTCGTTGCAACACACTGTAATCAACCGTTTCTGTCGGGGATTTCTCATTTCCC
The DNA here is from genome assembly GCF_053555815.1 of Shigella sp. SIG6. Classification (NCBI taxonomy): domain Bacteria; kingdom Pseudomonadati; phylum Pseudomonadota; class Gammaproteobacteria; order Enterobacterales; family Enterobacteriaceae; genus Shigella; species Shigella sp. SIG6. The sequence continues at coordinate 14,671 of NZ_JBQZXC010000084.1, forward strand.
CGTCCCCAGTCGGGCTGATTCAACCAGTGCGAAAAAGTCTCACGCACAACGCCTAAACGCGTGCTCTGCTCGTCCGTTGCTTCCTGGCGCGAAATGACTTCACTGAACAGCTGGCGAGTGTTGAAGTGGGGAACTACGCCGTGAAAAACAGGAAAATGAAACCCAGGACGAAACCCTGACTCGCTCAATTCCATTTTGACTTGTTGCTCAATGGGGCGAATAACATCGGTTAACACCCGGCAAAGGGTGGATTCCAGCTCGGCAAAACGCAGCGTAAAGTCGCGACTGATGGTGTTCTGCGCCGTCTGTAACAGTGTCTCACAGCGGGTACGAATCTCGCTTAACGGCTCCGAATCATCCTGAAACAAGGCGGCTAACTGCGCATTCACCGCATCTTGCTGTTGACGCAGAAAGTGGTTGGCGGAGGTCAGGGCCAGCTCGATTTCATGTTTAATCTCGCCGCTCACCTGCGCCTGATTGAGTTGCAATAGCTGCAAACTTTCTTCGACCTGATGGATATTTTGCCGCAATTGTTCACAAGCGACGTTTAACCCGTGCGCACGAAAATCCAGGTATTCCCGCGCCTGCTGCGCGTAATTCAACAGTTTATGCGCAGCAGATCGCAGAGCATACAATGAGGCGTTAGCGTAAGCGGCATGAAGCAACGCCTGAATTGGCTGGGCGAACAGCGAATCTTCCCACAACTGATCGGCAGCATGACGAATATGTTCGAGGTCCGCCAGATCGGCATGACGCCAGCGCCTGCCGAGCGCGGCATGGGCAAAATCTTCCACCCAGCGTTGTTGCTCTGGCGCTGGTAACTTACCGTTGTTGGCTAACTCATAGCGCGCCCGATTCGCCAGGTAGCCCCACATCGACGACACCGGGAATATCTGCTGTGGCGTAATACAGCCTTTCATCAGCGTCCCGGAAATCAGTGCCCGTACCTGGTCGGCGTCGTCACTGTTACGATCCTGTTGATCGAACTTATTGACCAGCACATACAGCGGCACCGATTGCCCCACCGCCAAAATCGCCTCACGGACCTCTTCATCGGAGATCGATTTCAGTTGCGTATAATCCAGCACCGCCAGTACCGCCGAGGCGCGTGCCAGCTGCTGGTTAAGCATTTTTTGCAGATGCGGTTGCCCGGCTTCATTTGGCCCGGGGGTATCCAGTAACGTCAACTGACCGGGATAACTTTCCAGCCCCGCCAGATGGACAAACTCCACTTCAATCACGGGAATATGCTCAATGGCGGCGTAAGCAGAAAAAGGAAAATCGACGTCCAGCGCCTTCGCCAGTCGCACTAAATCATTCAAACTTTTCAGACAATGAAAAATAGGCTGGGCACCCA
>NZ_JBQZXC010000085.1:0-15702 GCF_053555815.1 Shigella sp. SIG6
AAGACCATCAAACACATTTTTAACATCAACCTACTCAAAATCATCTTCTGGAGCTTATCAGCTTGGTATGCCAACTCCACTCTTCAAGAAATTCATTGCATTTTAGAAGTGATTGCTATCGTGACCAGTATGATAAATCAGTCACTCAATAAAGGTATGCTGAAATAATTGGCGATTGTGAGATTATTGAATGCAATAGGAGCCATAAAGCGCCTTTGATGGGCTACCCCAAAAAATAAGCGCCGTAGGCGTATCCACTAAAAAGGGCTTTTTCACAAAAGCTATGAAGTCTTAGCAGTTCTTCTCTTATCAGGCACCCGTTGTACTCCGGTGGACGAAACCGTGCTAGAGCTTGATTCTTTCCCGATCAAGTTAGGTTTTGAAGAGGTGGGCTTTGATCCACTATTGCACTTAAAACTCTTCCCATCATTTAGCCTGTTTATCCTCTGCGACGTCATCTCGACGTGTAGCATCATTGGACACCGCGCCAGGTGTGGAACATCTTGCTAAGAGTTTTGGTATACGATTTATAGACGGCGGCGCGTCTTCCGGCTTCAAAGGAACTTGTTACGAGGTTGAGCCTGTAAACTACTCGCCACTGTGTGATAACATACCAAAGCCATTAACAAGCACAGTGGCTTTTGTACTTGATAAGGGATTAGTATTTTTCACATACAAAGTTAGCTGGGGTAAGATCCCTAACCACTTGATTTGCGGAAAAATCGTTATTGATTAGTGCTGATGGTGCCGAAGGCCGGACTCGAACCGGCACGTATTTCTACGGTTGATTTTGAATCAACTGCGTCTACCGATTTCGCCACTTCGGCACTGAAGAGGTATGCGGAAAACGTTGTGGATTATACCTGTCGCACGCCACCATGCAAGCGCCAGCTTGCACCCACCTCGCTAAGTGCTGAAATTTTCAGCATTACACTCAGCGATATGTAACCTTTGTCACACTCCAAGCACCCCGCCCTGCCATGCTCTACACTTCCCAAACAACACCAGAGAAGGACCCAAAAATGTCGATGATAAAAAGCTATGCCGCAAAAGAAGCGGGCGGCGAACTGGAAGTTTATGAGTACGATCCCGGTGAGCTGAAGCCACAAGATGTTGAAGTGCAGGTGGATTACTGCGGGATTTGTCATTCCGATCTGTCGATGATCGATAACGAATGGGGATTTTCACAATATCCGCTGGTTGCCGGGCATGAGGTGATTGGGCGCGTAGCTGTGGTCACTGCGACGCCTGTATTAGCGGTAATCAGATCAACTGCGAGCAAGGTGCGGTGCCGACAATTATGAATCGCGGTGGCTTTGCCGAGAAGTTGCGTGCGGACTGGCAATGGGTGATTCCACTGCCAGAAAATATTGATATCGAGTCCGCCGGGCCGCTGTTGTGCGGCGGTATCACGGTCTTTAAACCACTGTTGATGCACCATATCACTGCTACCAGCCGCGTTGGGGTAATTGGTATTGGCGGGCTGGGGCATATCGCTATAAAACTTCTGCACGCAATGGGATGCGAGGTGACGGCCTTTAGTTCTAATCCGGCGAAAGAGCAGGAAGTACTGGCGATGGGTGCCGATAAAGTGGTGAATAGCCGCGATCCGCAGGCACTGAAAGCCCTGTCGGGGCAGTTTGATCTCATTATCAATACTGTGAACGTCAGCCTCGACTGGCAGCCTTATTTTGAGGCGCTGACCTATGGCGGTAATTTCCATACGGTCGGTGCGGTTCTCACGCCGCTGTCTGTTCCGGCCTTTACGTTAATTGCGGGCGACCGCAGCATCTCTGGTTCTGCTACCGGCACGCCTTATGAGCTGCGAAAGCTGATGCGCTTTGCCGCCCGCAGCAAGGTTGCGCCGACAACCGAACTGTTCCCGATGTCGAAAATTAACGACGCCATTCAGCATGTACGCGATGGTAAAGCGCGCTACCGAGTAGTCCTGAAAGCCGACTTCTGATCCCTTTGCCGGGTGCTGTCGCCCGGCACTTAAATCTCTTTGGAAGGCGTCTCGCAATCTGCTGAATTTAGCGGTGAAGAGTGCACAGCCGTTGCCTATACTCCAGGCAGGAAACTGGAGGAAATCTCATGAGCGAACCCCTGTTAATTGCCCGCACGCCGGACACAGAACTGTTTTTACTGCCGGGAATGGCTAACCGTCACGGGCTGATTACTGGCGCAACGGGGACGGGTAAAACCGTTATGCTGCAAAAACTGGCAGAGTCATTGTCGGAAATCGGCGTGCCGGTGTTTATGGCTGATGTGAAAGGCGATCTGACCGGTATCGCGCAGGCAGGAACGGCGTCGGAAAAACTGCTCACAAGGCTTAAAAATATCGGCGTCAATGACTGGCAACCGCATGCCAATCCGGTGGTGGTGTGGGATATCTTTGGTGAGAAAGGCCACACGGTGCGGGCGACGGTTTCGGATCTGGGGCCGCTGTTGCTGGCGCGACTGTTGAATCTCAACGATGTGCAATCTGGCGTGCTGAATATTATCTTCCGCATTGCGGACGATCAGGGATTGTTGCTGCTCGACTTTAAAGATTTGCGGGCGATTACCCAGTACATCGGCGATAACGCCAAATCCTTCCAGAATCAGTACGGAAATATCAGTAGCGCATCGGTTGGTGCCATCCAGCGCGGATTACTGTCGCTGGAACAGCAAGGCGCAGCACACTTCTTTGGTGAGCCGATGCTGGATATCAAAGACTGGATGCGCACCGATGCCAACGGTAAAGGCGTTATCAATATCCTCAGCGCCGAGAAACTTTATCAGATGCCGAAACTGTACGCCACCAGCCTGCTGTGGATGCTTTCAGAGTTGTATGAACAATTGCCGGAAGCGGGCGATCTGGAGAAACCAAAACTGGTGTTTTTCTTCGACGAGGCACATCTGCTGTTTAACGATGCACCGCAGGTACTGCTGGATAAGATTGAGCAGGTGATAAGGCTTATTCGCTCAAAAGGCGTGGGCGTCTGGTTCGTTTCGCAAAACCCGTCTGATATTCCGGATAATGTGCTCGGCCAGCTCGGTAATCGTGTTCAGCACGCTTTGCGGGCTTTTACGCCAAAAGATCAGAAAGCAGTGAAGACAGCGGCGCAAACCATGCGGGCCAATCCGGCATTTGATACCGAAAAGGCAATCCAGGAACTGGGGACCGGCGAGGCGTTAATCTCGTTTCTCGATGCAAAAGGAAGTCCTTCTGTGGTGGAACGGGCGATGGTGATCGCACCTTGTTCGCGAATGGGGCCGGTGACGGAAGATGAGCGTAATGGCCTGATTAATCACTCCCCGGTGTATGGCAAATATGAAGATGAGGTGGACCGCGAGTCCGCCTATGAGATGCTGCAAAAAGGCTTTCAGGCCAGTACCGAGCAGCAAAATAATCCCCCCGTGAAAGGGAAAGAGGTAGCGGTGGATGACGGTATTCTTGGTGGATTGAAGGATATTTTGTTTGGCACTACCGGACCACGCGGCGGGAAGAAAGATGGTGTGGTGCAAACAATGGCGAAAAGCGCCGCTCGCCAGGTGACGAATCAGATTGTACGCGGGATGTTGGGGAGTTTGCTGGGGGGGAGAAAAAGATAAGTCAGACGTGATCTGTGCCCCTCACCCTCTCCCCAAAGGGGCGAGGGGACCGTTCGAACTCGTATTTGACTTTGTCAACAATAATAAAGGGAGCTTTCGCTCCCTTGTTAGATTACGATTTTCTCATTAACAGCCACAGGCTGATTAAGAAGAAGCTGGCACTTGGCAACAGTGCGCCGATGATCGGCGGGATGCCGTAAACCAACGTCAGCGGGCCGAAGATCTGGTCCAGTACGTAGAAGACAAAACCGAAGCTGATACCTGTGACCACACGCACGCCCATCGGTACGCTACGCAGTGGGCCAAAGATAAACGACAGCGCCATCAGCATCATCACCGCCACGGATAGCGGCTGGAAGATTTTGCTCCACATGTTGAGCTGATAACGTCCGGCATCCTGACCGCTCGACTTCAGATACTTCACGTAGTTGTGCAAACCACTGATGGAGAGTGCATCCGGGTCCAGCGCCACCACGCCCAGTTTGTCTGGCGTGAGGTCGGTTTTCCAGGTGCCGCTCACCGTCTGCGAACCGGTAATCTGTTTCGGATTGGTCAGATCAGATTCATCAACCTGCGACAGACGCCAGACTTTATGTTCCGGGTCAAACTTCGCGGTAGCGGCATAACGTACGGATTGCAGACGACGATTCTCGTTAAAGGCATAAATACTGATGCCACCTAACACCTCGTCACCTTTAACCCGCTCAATGTAGACGAAGTTGTTGCCATCTTTCGCCCATAAACCTTGCTGGGTAGAGAGCAACGAGCCGCCGTACATCGCCTGCGCACGGTAGTTACGCGCCATCTGTTCGCCCTGCGGCGCGACCCATTCGCCAATCGCCATCGTCAGCAAGACCAGTGGAATGGCGGTTTTCATCACCGACAGCGCTACCTGCATACGGGTAAAACCAGAAGCCTGCATCACCACCAGTTCGCTGCGCTGCGCCAGCATCCCAAGACCAAGCAACGCCCCAAGAAGAGCCGCCATCGGGAAGAAGATCTGCACATCTTTCGGCACGCTCAGCAAGGTATACATTCCTGCGCCTAACGCGTCGTAACTCCCCTGCCCGGCTTTTTTCAGCTGATCGACAAATTTGATAATGCCCGACAGCGACACCAGCATGAACAGCGTCATCATGATGGTGGTGAAAATAGTTTTACCGATATAGCGGTCAAGTACGCCAAAAGGTTGCATCACACCGCTCCTTTACGCGAAAAACTGGCGCGCAGGCGGCGGACCGGCACGGTGTCCCAAAGGTTGAGAACAATCGCCAAAGCCAGATAAATCAGGTTAACGGTCCACATCCACAGTGTCGGGTCCAGCTTACCTTTACCGCCGTTCGATTTCAGGGAGGTCTGGATCAGGAAGAAAAGTAGATACAGCAGCATGGCTGGCAGCATCGACAGTACGCGTCCCTGACGCGGGTTAACCACGCTCAACGGTACAACCATAAGTGCCATCATAAACACGGTGAATACCAACGTGATACGCCAGTTCAGTTCTGCGCGAGCACGATCGGTGTCAGTGTTCCACAATGTGCGCATGTCCATCTGGTCGGTATCGTTCGGGTCGAGCGCCACCGCCTGGTGACCAATGATCGCCTGATAATCCTGGAAATCCGTAATGCGGAAATCACGTAACAGTGCAGTGCCTTCGAAGCGCGTTCCCTGGTTGAGAGTAACGACCTGGGAGCCGTCGCGCAGCTGGGTTAAATGTCCGGAATCGGCCACCACCACAGAAGGACGTGCATTACCTTTTGGTCGAATTTGTGCGAGGAACACATCTTTGAAATCGCTGCCGTCAACGCTTTCGATGAACAGCACCGAGCTGCCATTAGTCGCTTGCTGGAATTGCCCTTGCGCCAGCGCCGCCATGCCAGGGTTCGCTTTCGCTTCTGCTAACACTTCATCCTGATGACGCGATGACCACGGTCCCGCCCACATCACGTTAACCGCCGCGACGATTGCCGTGAATACCGCAAGGATCATTGCCGCTTTCACCAGAACCGCTTTGCTCAAGCCGCAGGCATGCATTACCGTAATTTCACTTTCGGTATACAGTTTGCCCAGCGTCATCAGCAGCCCGAGGAACAGGCTTAATGGCAGGATAAGCTGCGCCATTTCCGGCACGCCCAACCCGAGAAGGGAGAGCACCAGATTCGCCGGAATATCGCCGTCAACCGCTGCGCCGAGGATCCTCACTAACTTTTGACAGAAGAAGATCAAAAGCAAGATGAAGAGTATCGCCAGCTGGCTTTTGAGCGTCTCCCGCACCAGATATCTTATGATTATCACTTTAAATACGCCCGTAAAAACTCGTCTTTTGCAGGATTTTAGCTTGTTTCATGGCTTAAACGTCATTTATTCTCTTGAGTCGTCGAAATCGTCGCTAAGATAATTATACTCAACGGATTCACCTCTCAGATTTTGTTCTGACGTGCCAATGCCGTAATAACGTTAAGATTAACACGAAGTCATCGCAACAGCGGACATGAGTTACGAAAGCTTGCAATTCTATCTGTAGCCACCGCCGTTGTCTTTAAGATTCAGGAGCGTAGTGCATGGAGTTTAGTGTAAAAAGCGGTAGCCCGGAGAAACAGCGGAGTGCCTGCATCGTCGTGGGCGTCTTCGAACCACGTCGCCTTTCTCCGATTGCAGAACAGCTCGATAAAATCAGCGATGGGTACATCAGCGCCCTGCTACGCCGGGGCGAACTGGAAGGAAAACCGGGGCAGACATTGTTGCTGCACCATGTTCCGAATGTACTTTCCGAGCGAATTCTCCTTATTGGTTGCGGCAAAGAACGTGAGCTGGATGAGCGTCAGTACAAGCAGGTTATTCAGAAAACCATTAATACGCTGAATGATACTGGCTCGATGGAAGCGGTCTGCTTTCTGACTGAACTGCACGTTAAAGGCCGTAACAACTACTGGAAAGTGCGTCAGGCTGTCGAGACAGCAAAAGAGACGCTCTACAGTTTCGATCAGTTGAAAACGAATAAGAGCGAACCGCGTCGTCCGCTGCGTAAAATGGTGTTCAACGTGCCGACCCGCCGTGAACTGACCAGCGGTGAGCGCGCGATCCAGCACGGTCTGGCGATTGCCGCCGGGATAAAAGCAGCGAAAGATCTCGGTAATATGCCGCCGAATATCTGTAACGCCGCTTATCTCGCCTCTCAGGCGCGCCAGCTGGCTGACAGCTACAGCAAGAATGTCATCACCCGCGTTATCGGCGAACAGCAGATGAAAGAGCTGGGAATGCACTCTTATCTGGCGGTCGGTCAGGGTTCACAAAACGAATCGCTGATGTCGGTGATTGAGTACAAAGGCAACGCGTCGGAAGATGCACGCCCAATCGTGCTGGTGGGTAAAGGTTTAACCTTCGACTCCGGCGGTATCTCCATCAAGCCTTCAGAAGGCATGGATGAGATGAAGTACGATATGTGCGGCGCGGCGGCGGTTTACGGCGTGATGCGTATGGTCGCGGAGCTGCAACTGCCGATTAACGTTATTGGCGTGCTGGCAGGCTGTGAAAACATGCCTGGCGGGCGTGCCTATCGTCCGGGCGATGTGTTAACCACCATGTCCGGTCAAACCGTTGAAGTGCTGAACACCGATGCCGAAGGCCGCCTGGTACTGTGCGACGTGTTAACTTACGTTGAACGTTTTGAGCCGGAAGCAGTGATTGACGTGGCGACGCTGACCGGTGCCTGCGTGATCGCGCTGGGTCATCATATTACTGGTCTGATGGCGAACCATAATCCGCTGGCCCATGAACTGATTGCCGCGTCTGAACAATCCGGTGACCGCGCATGGCGCTTACCGCTGGGTGACGAGTATCAGGAACAGCTGGAGTCCAATTTTGCCGATATGGCGAACATTGGCGGTCGTCCTGGTGGGGCGATTACCGCAGGTTGCTTCCTGTCACGCTTTACCCGTAAGTATAACTGGGCGCACCTGGATATTGCAGGAACCGCCTGGCGTTCTGGTAAAGCAAAAGGCGCAACCGGTCGTCCGGTAGCGTTGCTGGCACAGTTCCTGTTAAACCGCGCTGGGTTTAACGGCGAAGAGTAAGTTTGCGTTTTACCCTCACCCTAACCCTCTCCCTAAGGGAGAGGGAACCGATCGAGCACAATAGAAATTCATTGCTCATCCTTCAGGGTGAGGAATGCAGCAATATTTAAATCCACCACAAGAAGCCCCATATATGAAAAACGCAACGTTCTACCTTCTGGACAATGACACCACCGTCGATGGCTTAAGCGCCGTTGAGCAACTGGTGTGTGAAATTGCCGCAGAACGTTGGCGCAGCGGTAAGCGCGTACTCATCGCCTGTGAAGATGAAAAGCAGGCTTACCGGCTGGATGAAGCCCTGTGGGCGCGTCCGGCAGAAAGCTTTGTTCCGCATAATTTAGCGGGAGAAGGACCGCGCGGCGGTGCGCCGGTGGAGATCGCCTGGCCGCAAAAACGCAGCAGCAGCCCGCGCGATATATTGATTAGTCTGCGAACAAGCTTTGCAGATTTTGCCACCGCTTTCACAGAAGTGGTAGACTTCGTTCCTTATGAAGATTCTCTGAAACAACTGGCGCGCGAACGCTATAAAGCCTACCGCGTGGCTGGTTTCAACCTGAATACGGCAACCTGGAAATAATGGAAAAGACATACAACCCACAAGATATCGAACAGCCGCTTTACGAGCACTGGGAAAAGCAGGGCTACTTTAAGCCTAATGGCGATGAAAGCCAGGAAAGTTTCTGCATCATGATCCCGCCGCCGAACGTCACCGGCAGTTTGCATATGGGTCACGCCTTCCAGCAAACCATCATGGATACCATGATCCGCTATCAGCGCATGCAGGGCAAAAACACCCTGTGGCAGGTCGGTACTGACCACGCCGGGATCGCTACCCAGATGGTCGTTGAGCGCAAGATTGCCGCAGAAGAAGGTAAAACCCGTCACGACTACGGCCGCGAAGCTTTCATCGATAAAATCTGGGAATGGAAAGCGGAATCTGGCGGCACCATTACCCGTCAGATGCGCCGTCTCGGCAACTCCGTCGACTGGGAGCGTGAACGCTTCACCATGGACGAAGGCCTGTCCAATGCGGTGAAAGAAGTTTTCGTTCGTCTGTATAAAGAAGACCTGATTTACCGTGGCAAGCGCCTGGTAAACTGGGACCCGAAACTGCGTACCGCTATTTCTGACCTGGAAGTGGAAAACCGCGAATCGAAAGGTTCGATGTGGCACATCCGCTATCCGCTGGCTGACGGCGCGAAAACCGCAGACGGTAAAGATTATCTGGTGGTTGCGACCACTCGCCCGGAAACCCTGCTGGGCGATACCGGTGTAGCTGTTAACCCGGAAGATCCGCGTTACAAAGATCTGATTGGCAAATATGTCATTCTGCCGCTGGTTAACCGTCGTATTCCGATCGTTGGCGACGAACACGCCGACATGGAAAAAGGCACCGGCTGCGTGAAGATCACCCCGGCGCACGACTTTAACGACTATGAAGTCGGTAAACGTCACGCCCTGCCGATGATCAACATCCTGACCTTTGACGGTGATATCCGTGAAAGCGCCCAGGTGTTCGATACCAAAGGTAACGAATCTGACGTTTATTCCAGCGAGATCCCGGCAGAGTTCCAGAAACTCGAGCGTTTTGCTGCACGTAAAGCAGTCGTTGCTGCGGTTGATGCACTCGGCCTGCTGGAAGAAATTAAACCGCACGACCTGACCGTTCCTTACGGCGACCGTGGCGGCGTGGTTATCGAACCGATGCTGACCGACCAGTGGTACGTGCGTGCCGATGTACTGGCGAAACCGGCAGTTGAAGCGGTTGAGAACGGCGACATTCAGTTCGTACCGAAGCAGTACGAAAACATGTACTTCTCCTGGATGCGCGATATTCAGGACTGGTGTATCTCTCGTCAGCTGTGGTGGGGTCACCGTATCCCGGCATGGTATGACGAAGCGGGTAATGTTTATGTTGGCCGCAACAAAGAAGAAGTGCGCAAGGAAAATAACCTCGGTGCCAACGTTGCCCTGCGTCAGGACGAAGACGTTCTCGACACCTGGTTCTCTTCTGCACTGTGGACCTTCTCTACCCTTGGCTGGCCGGAAAATACCGACGCCCTGCGTCAGTTCCACCCAACCAGCGTGATGGTATCTGGTTTCGACATCATCTTCTTCTGGATTGCCCGCATGATCATGATGACCATGCACTTCATCAAAGATGAAAATGGCAAACCGCAGGTGCCGTTCCACACTGTTTACATGACCGGTCTGATTCGTGACGACGAAGGTCAGAAGATGTCCAAATCCAAGGGTAACGTTATCGACCCGCTGGATATGGTTGACGGTATTTCGCTGCCAGAACTGCTGGAAAAACGTACCGGCAATATGATGCAGCCGCAGCTGGCGGACAAAATCCGTAAGCGCACCGAGAAACAGTTCCCGAACGGCATTGAGCCGCACGGCACCGATGCCCTGCGCTTCACCCTGGCGGCGCTGGCGTCTACCGGTCGTGACATCAACTGGGAGATGAAGCGTCTGGAAGGCTACCGTAACTTCTGTAACAAGCTGTGGAACGCCAGCCGCTTTGTGCTGATGAACACAGAAGGTCAGGATTGCGGCTTCAACGGCGGCGAAATGACGCTATCGCTGGCGGACCGCTGGATTCTGGCGGAGTTCAACCAGACTATCAAAGCGTACCGCGAAGCGCTGGACAGCTTCCGCTTCGATATCGCCGCAGGCATTTTGTATGAGTTCACCTGGAACCAGTTCTGCGACTGGTATCTGGAGCTGACCAAGCCGGTAATGAACGGTGGAACAGAAGCCGAACTGCGCGGTACTCGCCATACGCTGGTGACTGTACTGGAAGGTCTGCTGCGCCTCGCGCATCCGATCATTCCGTTCATCACCGAAACCATCTGGCAGCGTGTGAAAGTACTTTGCGGTATCACTGCCGACACCATCATGCTGCAGCCGTTCCCGCAGTATGATGCATCTCAGGTTGATGAAGCCGCACTGGCCGACACCGAGTGGCTGAAACAGGCGATCGTTGCTGTACGTAACATCCGTGCAGAAATGAACATCGCGCCGGGCAAACCGCTGGAGCTGCTGCTGCGTGGTTGCAGCGCGGATGCAGAACGTCGCGTAAATGAAAACCGTGGCTTCCTGCAAACGCTGGCGCGTCTGGAAAGCATCACCGTGCTGCCTGCCGATGACAAAGGTCCGGTTTCCGTTACCAAGATCATCGACGGCGCAGAGCTGCTGATCCCGATGGCTGGCCTCATCAACAAAGAAGATGAGCTGGCGCGCCTGGCGAAAGAAGTGGCGAAGATCGAAGGTGAAATCAGCCGCATCGAGAACAAGCTGGCAAATGAAGGCTTTGTCGCCCGCGCACCGGAAGCGGTTATCGCGAAAGAGCGTGAGAAGCTGGAAGGTTATGCAGAAACGAAAGCCAAGCTGATTGAACAGCAGGCTGTTATCGCCGCACTGTAATCAACACAGTGATGAAAACGAAGGCCGGAGCATGCTCCGGCCTTTTTTATCTCTTACAGAAATGGTAAAGAAGGCATAACTCCCCGAGAAATACTGGCCAAGAAGCCTTTATCTGGTTGTTCTTCTTTATTGATTAAAGGAAGGTCATCCAAATCGCCCAGCAAATACGTATTTTTTGCCTGCCAGTCAATCATCCATATTTTCAGCAGTGGGTAAGCCAGACCACCCGTAATCCCGGATATCACCACCAACGCACACATGCGATAAAGCATACCGTGGTACGTTAAAGTTGAGCGAAAACGAATACGCCCATCATTCAGTGACAGGTTGCTCATAAAATGATTTCGTAACGACACCGTTAAATAACTGGTGCTAACAGCAATCCCAAAATAATAAATTAACTGCGCGATTATCATTTTACGTTGCATTTCCATAAATTGCTGTAAATTCTCAATATCATCATTTGCATACCCAGAACTATCATACTCATTTAATATTTGATCGAAGATAATATAACCAGCAACAGCGAGAAAAGGTAATAAAGCTAAAAATGCGAGGATGGCATATTTTATACAATACGCAGTATCTAATTTCACCTTGAAACGATGTATACCGAAACTGGTATTGCTCCAGAGAAAACTCATTACCAGGCTATATAAAGTACCATTAAAAATACCAATGGAAACAATACCAACTATTGCCATCAGAACCACAGATATAATAACACTACTTGAACTATTGGCATGTAGCATCTTTGTCGAGATAAAGAAAACAGTCCCCATCCCAATGGCCATTAAAATCGGCAAGAAAAAGGTTACCCACCAGAACCCTTTCAAAGAGCAATTAAAACTAAATCTTACGCCGTTGAGACTGGTCATTAAGGCCTGATAACGCAGTCCTTTTGCTGCCATAAATATAAGCAAAACCAACAGTAACAAAGTCAAAACACAGCCAACAAGCGGCATATCTGCTGACACTGTCATTAAGATTGCGAAATAGAAAAAAACAAAAACAAGACAACTAACAAAAACATTCCCACCGGTAATTCCATAAGAAAATCGTTGTCCGTTAACTTCCATATTAGCATAAAGATAACGCTTACATTTCATTAATGCCCATGGTAAATAGATACCTAGCGTTATAATCGTTAACAACACATTCACCACACAAATAAGAAAATATCTCTCACCTGTACCATGAAAAACAAAAGAATGGGACGGAACATCCATTTCATTAATAACTTGAGCCATAAAAATCCCCTGAATTAAAAAATCCATTGATATAATTTATAGATACAGACAGTAAAATGTTCTGCCACGTTACAATACTCTTATCAGTAATAGGCTGGCAAAAACTTTATTGCTTTATAAGACGCTTGCGCACGTAAGAAGAGAGTGGTATTAAACAAATGTATAATTACTTTATTTTTATTGGGTTAAACTATGAATAACATTGCGCCGCAATCACCTGTAATGCGTCGCCTGACGCTGCAGGATAATCCTGCTATCGCCAGCGTCATCCGTCAGGTTTACGCAGAGTATGGTCTTACCGCCGATAAAGGCTACACCGTTGCCGATCCGAATCTCGACGAACTGTATCAAGTGTACAGCCAGCCTGGCCATGCTTATTGGGTGGTTGAATACAATGGCGAAGTAGTCGGCGGCGGCGGGATTGCGCCATTAACAGGTAGTGAAGCGGACATTTGCGAACTGCAGAAAATGTACTTTCTTCCCGCTATTCGCGGTAAAGGGCTAGCGAAAAAACTGGCCTTAATGGCGATGGAGCAGGCACGAGAGATGGGCTTCAAACGCTGCTATCTGGAAACGACCGCTTTTTTAAAGGAAGCCATTGCGCTTTATGAGCATTTGGGCTTTGAGCATATCGACTATGCGCTTGGCTGCACGGGCCATGTCGATTGTGAAGTGCGGATGCTACGCGAACTCTAAAAAAATGCCCGCTAGTATGTGCTATCGGGCATTTTAATCAATTAATTAGTGGCGAACCCCGTCATCGTCTTCATCGACAAAATCTTCATCGTCGCCATCTTCGCCGTTAGGATCTTCAAAGTAAGTGCCCCAACCGTCGTACTCAACGTCAAATTTCTCCGCCAGCGTCATCAGTTGTTCAACCTGGGCATCGATCAGATCGGCATTCAACGCGCACTCGCTGAGGATGTCGCAGCAAATCACGATATCACCATCTTCAACTTCCAGCTCTTCTGGATCGGTCACTTCGTAACCGAGTTTAAACGCTTCAACTGCCGCTTTTTCCAGAGTTTCCAGATCGTCTGCGGAAAGATGGTGTTCGATGGTGTACAGCGCGTCCGGATCGCTGCCATCTTCCAGTAATTCTTCAATAATCAAACGTGTTTCTTCACGCTGTTCTTCCAGTTGTTCCGGGTTTGCCATGGCTCATTCCTCTTAATGTCCTGCCAATACTCTTATTGTCACACACCACTGACATTGCCTCCACCTTTGTGACAAAGATTTATGCTTTAGACTTGCAAATGAATAATAATACACATAAATTGAATTTTAATTCATTTAGGCGTTAGCCACAGGAGGGATCTATGTCCGGGTTTTATCATAAGCATTTCCTGAAATTACTCGATTTCACGCCAGCTGAACTCAACAGCCTGCTGCAGTTAGCCGCGAAGCTGAAAGCTGATAAGAAAAGCGGTAAAGAAGAAGCCAAACTCACTGGTAAAAACATCGCGCTCATCTTCGAAAAAGACTCGACTCGTACCCGATGCTCTTTCGAAGTTGCCGCATATGACCAGGGTGCTCGCGTTACTTATCTTGGCCCAAGCGGTAGTCAGATTGGTCATAAAGAGTCGATTAAAGACACTGCCCGCGTGCTTGGTCGCATGTATGACGGTATTCAGTATCGCGGCTATGGTCAGGAGATTGTCGAAACACTGGCGGAATACGCTGGCGTGCCGGTATGGAACGGCCTGACCAATGAGTTTCACCCCACGCAGTTGCTGGCGGATCTCCTCACCATGCAGGAGCATTTACCCGGTAAAGCATTCAACGAAATGACGCTGGTCTATGCAGGTGACGCACGTAACAACATGGGCAATTCGATGCTCGAAGCTGCGGCGCTTACCGGTCTGGATTTGCGTCTGGTCGCGCCACAGGCATGCTGGCCAGAAGCTGCGCTGGTTACGGAATGCCGCGCCCTGGCACAACAAAATGGCGGGAATATTACGCTGACGGAAGATGTAGCTAAAGGAGTTGAAGGTGCTGACTTTATCTATACCGATGTATGGGTGTCGATGGGTGAAGCAAAAGAAAAATGGGCTGAACGCATTGCATTACTGCGTGATTATCAGGTGAACAGCAAGATGATGCAGTTGACCGGTAACCCGGAGGTCAAATTCCTCCACTGCCTGCCCGCGTTTCATGACGACCAAACGACGCTTGGCAAAAAAATGGCGGAAGAGTTTGGCCTACATGGCGGAATGGAAGTGACTGATGAGGTCTTCGAATCTGCCGCCAGCATTGTATTTGATCAGGCGGAAAACCGCATGCATACCATCAAAGCGGTGATGGTCGCGACGCTCAGTAAATTAAATAATTAATATCTCTATAAAGATGCCGGGAAATACAAAAACATCCCGGCATCAAATTATTTTATGCAGTGATAGTTTTTTTCTTCCAGCCAAATTTTTCTATTGCCATACGTAAATTTTCCGGAGGATTTAGTGTATTTAAACGCTGTTGGTCAATATATGGCGATACATTAACCTTCGATTTAAAGATAGTTTGCATCATTCTAAATCTAAGTTTGAATTCATTATTCAGTTTTTCTTTGATAACATTATCTGGTTGATTCTTCAAAATTTCTTTATTAGATTCCTCATCATTTATATCATATTTTAAATTATCAAAATAATTTTTTTCGCCCTCATAACTCTTAAGTAACCGAGGAAAGTACCAGTTAATCATCTCAGTGTTTTTCATAAAAAAATCATTCAAAAAATATCATTAACTAAAATGCGGACAGGTACTTTATTAAATAGCGACTCAACATTATTAAATATCCTTTGTATTAAATATGTTTTTTCTCGATTGCTTAAGTTAAAATCATTGACATATACAACCAACTTTTTCCAAATCAACTCCTGTAATTCAGGGCTATTTTTATAGGGTTCTTTATCGAGATTGAAAAATAATGTCTCAGCTACTTTAGACTGATCGCAGAGAAAATTAATATGATTTATTACGGAGCATGCATGCTCTATCTTTGCAGAATCATCAAAATATTGCATGCTTTTATTAAAACACCACTCCAGTATTTTTACATCATTATTATATGGCAATTCTAAAAAAGTCACCAACATCGAATGGATGACCGGTGTAAGGTTAACCTTTGCATCATCTAAGGAATCAATAAGAATATGAGACAGGTTAATCATGATGTCATTAATTTCATTGTTACCTTCTTTGTCATTATCAATTCCGTGATCATTTAATTCGTAGAGCTTATCTATTTCTTCAAGTATACCATTTTCGCCCAGTAAGTATGAAATCTATTCATCACATACATGAGGCATTAATAGCAGATGTTCGTTCCTTATTGCTAATAAGGCTTTATT
>NZ_JBQZXC010000086.1:0-15644 GCF_053555815.1 Shigella sp. SIG6
CCGTAAGGGTTGGTTTTTTCTTGGGATTTTTGGTCGGCACGAGAGGATTTGAACCTCCGACCCCCGACACCCCATGACGGTGCGCTACCAGGCTGCGCTACGTGCCGACTCGTGGCTGCTAATACTACCGTTTTCCACACCGATTGCAAGTAAGATATTTCGCTAACTGATTTATAATTAATCAGTTAGCGATAAAACGCTTCTCGTCTGTCAGCACTTGCAATAACAAACTTAACTGTGGTTTTTCATCTTTCACTCTTTCACCACGTAAGTTGTAAGTGCGGTATTTACCGTTATTGTTCAGCACCAGCGTCTTTTTCGGGGTGGTAATTGCCAGCGTATCGTTATCCGCAGCAGTAACCCAGTAATGACGGCGTTGAGGGTTGAACAAATCCTGACCTTGCGAATATTCGCTGGCAGGTGTGCTGACATGCAGCAGGCGTTGCATCAGCGTCGTCATCAGATCGGTATGATCAGTCAGAGCATTAATACGCTGCGCCGGCGTGCCTGGCCAGTGAATCACTAATGGCACCTGCAGATGACCGTGGGACCAGTCAAAGGTTTCTTCCTCTTCGCTCAGTGGAATACCCCGACCGGCAGTGATAATCACCACCGTATTGTCCAGTTTGCCAGAATCACGCAGTGCATTGAGCACGCGTTTGATCTGGTCATCGACATTGCCTGCCGCCCGGCTATATTTCCGTGCAAATGCCTGCTGATTGCTGTCGTCAATGTTAGTGCCATTGAAATAAACCCACGAGAACCAGCGGTTATCTTCTTGTGCGTAGCGGCCCAGCCAGTTGATCCACTGCGTGGCGGTCTGATCGTCAGATTGGGTGCGTACGCTCGGCATCGAGAAATCTGACAACAATGCCTGGCGATACAGCGGGCTGGTAAAGCCATCTGATGAGAATAACCCCAGCTGATAGCCTTGCTGATTAAGCGCAGTAATTAATGCCGCAGGCGTACGGGTCGACAGAATGCCGTCCATATAGCTCGGCGAGATGCCATAGAACAGGCCAAAGATGCCGTTGTCTGTAGTGTTGCCGGAGCTCATATGGCGCGTGAACGAAATATTTTGCTCAGCAAAACCTGCCAGCGCAGGCATCTGCTTCTCGAAGCGTGAGTAGTTCAGGCCATCGACAGTAATCAACAGCACATTCTGCCCGGTGCCCATATCGCGATAGCGCAGTTCGCTTAACGGATACTGTACGGAAACGGCGTCTGGATTACCTTGCTCAATAAGACGGCGTTGATACTCCTGCGCATCAAGCAGGCCATGCTTCTCAAGGAAACGTCGCGCCGTCATCGGGTACGAAAGCGGCAGGTTAGCGCGCTGCATGGTGATCGGGCGATAGAAGTTGGCATCGGCCCAGATATACACCACATGCGAGGCGATAAAGGCGATAAATAAGAATGCGGCCAGCGGGCGCGCGAAGCGTCGACGACGCGTCAGGCTGCGCAGCTTTTGCCAGCTCCACGTCGCAAACACCAGTTCAAGCAATAAAATAACCGGCACGCTGATGAACATCAGCTGCCAGTCGCGCGCCATCTCATTTTCGTCTGGGTTGATAACCAACTGCCAGACGATGGGATTAAGATGGAGATGGAAACGAGTAAAGACTTCGCTATCGATCAGTAATAGCGTCATTCCCGCCGTCGCCAGAATGACGGACAAAAACCTCATCAGCCTCTGGGAGCCGACGATAAAGGTCAGCGGGAAGAGGATCAGCAAGTAGGTGGCGAACACCAGGAAGCTGAAATGGCCGATAATGCTTACGTAGGAATAAATGCGACCAGCAAGCGTTGTCGGCCAGTCGGCGATAAACAGGTAACGGCTGCCAATGACGAGCGAAAGCAGAATATTGAACAGTGCAAACCAGTGTCCCCAACTGACCATCTGGGAGACTTTTTCACGGTAGCGCTGACGATGAGTTACCATAACCTGTTATCTGTTTCCCTTAGTGCGCTTTGTCTTCGTTGATAGAGGACTGTAAGGCGCGGGCAAAAGAGTTGGCAATTGCCTGGCGTTGGGCCGGGGCAATGCTGGTGTTGATAAGGTTAGTGACCATGTTGCCTAACACCATCAGGGAAAGGTCGGTCGGAGCCTTATGTTTTTCCAGTACGTTGAGCAGCTCTGCGAGCAATTGTTCAACCTGTTCATTACTGTAGCGGGAAATTTGTGGCATAAATCGAAATCAGTTAGTTGATGAAAGGGCAACATATTACCGTAGCAACGGTTTTTTTTCTGCTTTTTTATGCGTTAAATCATTCTCGTTACGCTGCCTTCTGTAAAATGACCGCCATCTTTTATTGCGTCGCTTAACCGGCGGTGGTTGAATACCGCCCGGTCTTAAAGGAGAGTTTATCATGAGTCTGGATATCAACCAGATTGCTCTGCACCAGCTTATCAAGCGTGATGAGCAGAACCTTGAGCTGGTGTTGCGCGATTCATTGCTGGAACCGACAGAAACCGTCGTTGAGATGGTGGCAGAACTGCATCGGGTCTATAGCGCCAAAAATAAAGCTTACGGCTTGTTTAGCGAAGAGAGTGAACTGGCGCAGACGCTGCGCTTACAGCGTCAGGGCGAAGAGGACTTTCTGGCATTTAGCCGCGCGGCAACCGGTCGCCTGCGTGACGAATTAGCGAAATATCCTTTTGCTGACGGTGGATTCGTGCTGTTTTGCCACTACCGTTATCTGGCGGTGGAGTATTTGCTGGTGGCAGTTCTGAGCAACCTGAGCAGTATGCGCGTTAACGAAAATCTCGACATCAACCCAACCCATTA
Source organism: Shigella sp. SIG6 (assembly GCF_053555815.1). Classification (NCBI taxonomy): domain Bacteria; kingdom Pseudomonadati; phylum Pseudomonadota; class Gammaproteobacteria; order Enterobacterales; family Enterobacteriaceae; genus Shigella; species Shigella sp. SIG6. The sequence goes on from NZ_JBQZXC010000086.1 coordinate 2,790, forward strand.
TCTTGATATCAATAATGCGGATATTGTTGCGCGTATCGATTTAACCGAATGGGAAACCAATCCAGAGTCCACCCGCTATCTCACTTTCCTGAAAGGGCGAGTAGGGCGCAAAGTGGCGGATTTCTTTATGGATTTCCTCGGGGCCAGCGAAGGATTGAACGCGAAAGCGCAAAACCGTGGGCTGTTGCAAGCGGTTGATGATTTCACTGCCGAAGCACAACTGGATAAAGCAGAGCGACAGAACGTGCGCCAGCAGGTTTATAGCTACTGTAATGAGCAGCTGCAGGCAGGCGAAGAGATCGAACTGGAATCGCTGTCGAAAGAGCTGGCAGGCGTAAGCGAAGTGAGCTTCACGGAGTTTGCGGCTGAAAAAGGTTACGAACTGGAAGAGAGCTTCCCGGCAGACCGTAGCACACTGCGTCAGTTGACGAAGTTTGCCGGTAGCGGCGGTGGCTTGACTATTAACTTTGATGCGATGCTGTTAGGTGAACGCATCTTCTGGGATCCAGCAACCGATACCTTGACCATTAAAGGCACGCCGCCGAATTTGCGCGACCAATTGCAGCGCCGGACGTCTGGCGGCAATTAATCGGTTTTGTGTTCTGAATGCCAGATGCGGCGTGAACGCCTTATCTGGCCTGCAAAAAATAGCAATACCGTAATCAGGCATAATCTGCAGATACAAAAAACCCCGCCGGAGCGGGGTTTTTTACAACTTATTCAGCAATTAAGCGCGAACGAAGTCGATGTGCTGCAGCTTCGGTTTGTACGGGTGACGCTGTACGTCCTGAGCTTTAACTTTGATTTCTTTACCGTCAACAACGATGGTCAGAACTTCGCTGTAGAATTCAGCTTTAGCTTGCATGTTCATGACTTTGTCGTGATCCAGCTCGATAGCCAGCGGTGCTTCTTTGCCACCGTAGATGATTGCCGGGAACTTGTTAGCGGCACGCAGGCGGCGGCTCGCACCCTTACCCTGCTCTTTACGTACTTCTGCGTTGATAGTAAACATTTCTTTCTCTCTTAAATTAATCCTGCTACAGGCGACCCAGCAACAGGTAAGTGATCTGCTTTGCGTATGCAAAAGCGGGCGAGATTCTATACTCAATCGCCTTATACATCAATCAAAACTACCATTAACCGCGTAATTCGTGCGCCCGACGAAAACGACCTTCGTAATCGAACACTTTTTCACGCACTTGCCAGTACTGACCTTTCATGCGGGCGACGACAAAATCCGGATGTCGCAGTAAGGCTTGCTGGGCGAGGATATCGGCGGCGGTGATCCAGCGCAGAGGGATGCCCGGTGTGCGCGTATGCGGGCGGATAAAAAGCTGCTCGAAGGCGGTACGCTGGGCGGGCGTTTGCAGACGGAAACGCTCACTCACATCCGCGCCGTCTTCATCGTAATAGGTGATTTTCAACCATTCGCCTTTCTCGTCGTGCCCATGCTGCAAAGACATGCCGCTACAGCGTAATACCAGCGCATCTTTCAGTCGTAGCGCCGCTTTTAACATATCATCCGGATCAACCAGTACCGTGTCACATTCGCGGCAGCGGCGAGCGGCAATATCATTTTCTGCGTTACATTGCGGGCAATTTTTAAAACGGAAACGGAAGTCACACTGTTCGCGATGACCGTCGTCATCTTCAAACCATCCCTGACAGCGGCGACCAAAGTGTTCAATCAATGTCCCGTCGGCGGTCGTTTTCCCCCAAAAGGTGTTGGCAAAACCGCAGGCAGGGCAGAAAACCTGTACCGGAACGTTGTCACTTTTGCCTTTCGGTGTACCAACTTCCGGCGCGTAGAGATCGTGAGGATTACCCGCATAATCAAGAATTAAACAATCAGTCTTGCCCGGAGCGAGACGCAGACCGCGCCCGACAATTTGTTGGTAAAGACTCACTGATTCGGTAGGGCGCAGAATGGCGATAAGATCGACGTGCGGGGCGTCAAATCCGGTGGTCAGTACTGCGACGTTGACCAGATAGCGAAAACGCTGGGCTTTAAAATCTTCAATTAACACATCGCGCTCAGCGCCGGGGGTGTCGCCAGTAATCAGTGCAGCATCTTCGGCAGGCAGTAATCCCACAATCTCTTTTGCGTGTTCAACGGTGGCGGCGAAAATCATTACCCCTTTGCGCTTTTCGGCGAACTCCATGATCTGGCTGATGATATGTGGCGTAATGCGTTGCTGTTTTTTCAGCTCACGGTTGAGATCAGCTTCGCTGAACAGCCCGTTACTCTGTGCCTGCAAGCGGCTGAAATCGTATTGCACTACTGGCATATCCAGTCGTTCTGGCGGCGTCAGATAGCCGTGTTTAATCATATAACGCAGCGGCAGCTCATAAATGCAGTCACGGAAAAGGGCTTTCTCATCGCCGCGTACCATGCCGTGATAATGGAACTGGTAGATCCAGCCTTTGCCCAATCGAAAAGGCGTGGCAGTCAGCCCCAGCAGGCGTAAGTGGGGATTCACTTTAGTCAGGTGAGTGAGGATTTGCTGATACTGGCTCTCTTCATCGTCACCAATACGGTGGCATTCATCGACAATCAACAGCGAAAATTCACCCTGAAAGGCATCAAGATTACGGGCGACCGACTGAACGCTGCCAAATACCACTTTACCGTGGCTCTCTTTGCGCTTTAGCCCGGCGGCAAAAATATCGGCTTCCAGCCCCAGCGCCTGATACTTTGCATGGTTTTGCGCCACCAGTTCTTTAACGTGTGCCAGCACCAGTACGCGACCACGCGCCAGCCGTGCCAGTTCCGCTATCACCAGGCTTTTACCTGCGCCGGTGGGCAGCACGATAACGGCAGGGGTTTTATGACGACGAAAATGGTTGAGCGTGGCATCCACGGCTTCTTGCTGATATGGGCGGAGTGTAAAAATCATGGTTTCGCGTAGGTAGATTATTCTGCTAATAGTATGCCACGGTTCTTTTTCCCTTGAGGGAAGTTATTAGACCGCTATACTGGGCAGACAACAGTTCAGATTTTCGGGTCATTACCCGACCTCCGTTTTTTACAGGCAAAATCACACACATGCGACTTGATAAATTTATCGCACAGCAACTCGGCGTTAGCCGTGCTATTGCCGGGCGTGAAATCCGCGGCAATCGTGTCACCGTCGATGGCGAAATCGTTCGTAATGCAGCGTTCAAACTGCTCCCTGAACATGATGTCGCTTACGATGGCAACCCGCTGGCGCAGCAACACGGTCCACGTTACTTCATGCTCAATAAGCCTCAGGGCTATGTTTGCTCCACGGACGACCCGGATCACCCGACGGTGCTCTATTTTCTGGATGAACCGGTAGCGTGGAAACTGCACGCCGCAGGACGTCTGGATATCGATACCACCGGTCTGGTGCTGATGACTGATGATGGTCAGTGGTCGCACCGCATTACTTCTCCGCGCCATCATTGCGAGAAGACCTATCTGGTGACACTGGAATCACCTGTAGCTGACGATACGGCAGAGCAATTTGCTAAAGGCGTGCAGCTGCATAACGAAAAAGATCTCACTAAGCCGGCGGTGCTTGAAGTGATTACCCCAACGCAGGTTCGTCTGACCATCAGCGAAGGGCGTTATCATCAGGTGAAACGCATGTTCGCCGCCGTGGGTAACCACGTGGTTGAGCTGCATCGTGAACGTATTGGCGGCATTACGCTGGATGCTGATTTAGCCCCCGGTGAATATCGTCCGTTAACTGAAGAAGAAATTGCCAGCGTCGTCTAACTTTTCAATGACTTTCAGGAGCCCGTTGTGACCACCCGACAGCATTCGTCGTTTGCTATTGTTTTTATCCTTGGCCTGCTGGCCATGTTGATGCCGCTGTCGATTGATATGTATCTGCCCGCGCTACCGGTAATTTCAGCGCAGTTTGGCGTATCGGCGGGCAGTACGCAGATGACCCTCAGTACTTATATTCTGGGCTTTGCGTTGGGGCAGTTAATCTACGGGCCGATGGCAGACAGCTTCGGGCGTAAGCCGGTGGTTCTTGGCGGGACGCTGGTGTTTGCCGCCGCCGCGGTGGCGTGTGCGTTGGCACAAACCATCGATCAGCTGATTGTGATGCGTTTCTTCCACGGGCTGGCTGCGGCTGCGGCCAGCGTGGTTATCAACGCTTTGATGCGTGATATTTACCCGAAAGAAGAGTTCTCGCGGATGATGTCGTTTGTCATGCTGGTGACGACCATTGCACTGCTGATGGCACCGATAGTTGGCGGCTGGGTGCTGGTGTGGCTGAGCTGGCATTACATCTTCTGGATCCTGGCATTAGCGGCGATTCTGGCTTCGGCAATGATTTTCTTCCTGATTAAAGAAACCTTACCACCGGAGCGTCGTCAGCCATTTCACATTCGTACCACTATTGGTAACTTTGCGGCGCTGTTCCGCCATAAACGTGTCCTGAGCTACATGCTTGCCAGTGGTTTCAGCTTTGCCGGGATGTTCTCATTCTTAAGCGCCGGACCGTTTGTTTATATTGAAATTAACCACGTCGCGCCGGAAAACTTTGGTTATTACTTTGCGCTAAACATTGTTTTTCTGTTCGTGATGACCATCTTTAACAGCCGCTTCGTCCGCCGCATTGGCGCGTTAAATATGTTCCGCTCGGGGTTGTGGATACAATTTATTATGGCAGCGTGGATGGTCATCAGTGCGCTGCTGGGGCTGGGATTCTGGTCGCTGGTGGTTGGCGTTGCGGCGTTTGTGGGCTGCGTGTCGATGGTGTCATCCAATGCGATGGCGGTCATTCTTGATGAGTTTCCCCATATGGCGGGAACGGCATCTTCGCTGGCAGGAACCTTCCGTTTTGGCATAGGGGCAATTGTTGGCGCATTGCTTTCTCTTGCGACCTTTAACTCTGCATGGCCGATGATTTGGTCAATTGCATTCTGCGCAACCAGCTCCATTCTCTTCTGTCTGTACGCCAGTCGGCCGAAAAAACGGTGATCTATTGCACAACGAGGAAGGTAAAAGGCTTCCTTTGTTGATGCATGTCAACCACAAATCTATCATTTCCCCGATATATGTTTATTTTATGTAAAATCAATTTATGTAAAAAGTCACATCATTGTAGTTAAAAAGGTTGAGTTAGATCGCAGAAACGGGTACATATAGCCCCGCAAACGTGACCACGCCCGCAGATATTACTTAAATCAGAGCCATAGAGGCCACGCAGGCGAGGCATCAATCTTTACGATCTGTATAAAGACGGATTGTTGATGATGTGTTAAAATTGATGTAAACAAATTGTGAAGTGAATGTACTTCCGGGGAAAATAAGTGACTTCATTACAACTCTCAATCGTCCATCGACTGCCGCAGAACTATCGCTGGTCTGCTGGTTTCGCAGGTTCGAAGGTTGAACCGATTCCGCAAAATGGACCGTGCGGTGACAACAGCCTGGTGGCGCTTAAATTGCTTAGCCCGGATGGTGATAATGCATGGTCGGTGATGTATAAACTAAGCCAGGCGTTAAGCGACATCGAAGTTCCATGTTCGGTGTTGGAGTGTGAAGGTGAGCCGTGCCTGTTTGTAAATCGCCAGGACGAGTTTGCTGCAACATGCCGATTGAAAAATTTTGGTGTGGCAATTGCCGAACCCTTTTCAAACTACAATCCTTTTTAAGCGTCAGCTCAACGCCAGTAACTGACGCGTATACTCCTGCTGCGGTGTGGCAAACACGCGCGCGCACGGTCCTTGTTCCACTACTTCCCCTTGTCGCAGTACGATAACCTGATGACATAACGCGCGGACAACGTGCAAATCGTGGCTGATAAACAAATAGGCCAGTTGATGCTTTTGTTGCAATGATTTCAAAAGCGTCAATATTTGCGCCTGTACCGTTTTGTCGAGTGATGATGTCGGTTCATCAAGTATGATCAGCGAGGGCTTAAGAATTAATGCCCTGGCAATCGCAATACGTTGTCGCTGACCACCAGAGAACTCCGCCGGATAACGGTGGCGTGTTTCAGGATCTAATCCCACTTCATGCATCACGGCTATCACTTGTTGTTCGCGTTGTGCGGCAGAAAGCGTCGGCTGGTGAACCCGTAAGCCTTCCTCAATAATCTGCAAAACGTTGAGTCGTGGGTTGAGCGAGGAGTTTGGATCCTGAAATACCACCTGAATACGATGACGAGTAGGTAACAGCTGGCGGCGATTTAAATCTTGCAGTGGCTGACCGTCAAAGACGATGCTGCCCTGAGAGGTAATCAGTCGCAGCAGCGCCAGTCCCGTCGTGCTTTTCCCGGAACCAGACTCGCCCACTAAACCCAGTGTTTCACCCGCCCGTAGCGTAAAACTGATGTTTTTCACCACCACATTATGATCCACAATGCGCTTCAAAATCCCTTTGCGAATGGGGAAGGCAACCTGAAGCTGTTCAACATCCAGCAACGTTGAGGCAGGTTCTGGCAACGGTACCGGATCGCCTGACGGTTCACTGTTGAGTAGCTTTTGTGTGTAAGGATGAGTGGGTGAGGCAAATAGCGTAGCGGCGTTATTTTGCTCGACACAGCGACCGTTTTGCATTACCGCCACGCGGTGGGCCAGTTTTCTGACAATGCTGAGGTTATGAGTAATAAACAGCATGCCCATATTCAGCTCGCCTTGCAGTTCGCGCAACAGCTGTAAAATCTGCGCCTGGACAGAGACGTCCAGTGCGGTGGTCGGTTCATCGGCAATTAATAATTCCGGTCGCGTTAACAGCGCCATCGCAATCATCACCCGCTGGCGTTCGCCGCCGGAGAGCTGATGCGGATAATCTGTCAGCCGTTTTGCCGCCTGGCGGATACCGACGCGATCAAGGCAGTTAAGAATTTCGCCACGAGCCGCTTCCCGACGCATCCCGCGGTGGAGTGAAAGCACTTCATAAAGCTGTTTTTCCAGGGTATGCAATGGATTTAACGACACCATCGGTTCCTGAAAAATCATGGCGATCTTATTACCGCGTACACCGCGCAACGTTTGATCGCTGGCATGAAGCAGCGATTCGCCATGAAAACGAATATCGCCGGAGAGATATTCAACCGGCGGGGAAGGGAGCAGGCGTAAAATTGACAGCGCGGTAACGCTTTTGCCTGAACCTGACTCACCCACCAGCGCCAGCGTTTCGCCAGCCTCAATCTGTAGTGAAACATCATTGACTACTGTACGTACGGTTTGCTGATGGCGAAAACCCACCGACAAATTTTCAATCGCTAACAGAGTTTGCGTCATGCTACACCGCCTTATTAGGATCAAATGCGTCGCGGACGGCTTCACCAATAAAGATCAGCAAAGACAATAATATCGCCACCGACAAGAAGGCGGTGATCCCAAGCCACGGGGCCTGAAGGTTATTTTTCCCTTGTAACAGCAGTTCACCGAGTGACGGTGAACCGAGCGGTAGACCGAAGCCGAGGAAATCGAGCGAGGTCAGGGTGGTTATCGAACTACATAAAATAAACGGTAAAAAGGTGAGGGTCGCGACCATGGCATTAGGCAACATATGACGCAGGATGATACTGCGATCGCTGACGCCAAGCGCCTGTGCCGCACGAATGTAGTCGAAATTACGAGTACGTAAAAACTCCGCCCGCACCACGCCGACCAGACTCATCCAGCCAAACAAGACAGTAATTGCCAGCAGCCACCAGAAGTTAGGCTGTACGACGCTGGAAAGTAAAATAATCAAAAACAGCGTCGGCATCCCCGACCATACTTCAATAAAGCGTTGCCCCCAGAGATCGACTTTACCGCCGTAATAGCCTTGTAGCGCCCCCGCCAGCACGCCCATCACGCTGGAACAGAGAGTCAGCATCAGGCCAAACAGAACCGAGATCCGCGTGCCATAGAGAATGCGTGCCAGCACATCGCCGCCGTTTGCATCCGTTCCCAGCCAGTTTTGCCGGGAGGGTGGAGAAGGGAAGGGCTTATCGGTAGCAAAGTTGATACTGGTAGCACCAAAGCGAATCGGTGCCCACAGTACCCAGCCGTTATTTTCCAGCCGTTGTTTCAGCCACGGGTCCTGATAATCAGCCTGACTTGCCAGCGGGCCGCCAAAATCGCTTTCGCTGTAGTTTTTCAACAACGGGAAATACCAACTGCCGTCATAACGCACCAGCAACGGTTTATCGTTAGCGATAAGTTCAGAACACAAACTCAAACCAAACAAAACGAGGAAAATCCATAACGACCAGTAGCCGCGACGGTTATGACGAAAACGCGCCCAACGGGCCTGATTGACGGGGCTGAGTCGCGACATTAACGTCCCTCAAAATCTATACGCGGATCAACCAGCGTATAGCTGATATCACTGACAATATTCAGCAGCAGGCCAATCAGGGTGAAAATATACAAGGTACCAAACATTACAGGATAATCGCGCGAGACGGTCGCTTCGTAGCCCAGTAAGCCAAGACCATTGAGTGAAAACATCACCTCAATCAGCAGCGAGCCGGTAAAAAACATGCTGATAAACGTCGCCGGAAAACCGGCAATCACCAGCAGCATGGCGTTGCGGAACATATGTTTCCAGAGAATGTTTTTCTCACTTACCCCTTTCGCACGCGCGGTCACCACGTATTGCTTGCGCACTTCATCAAGGAATGAGTTTTTGGTCAGCATGGTCAGCGCCGCAAAGCCACCAATCACTGTCGCCAGCACCGGTAGCGTGATATGCCACAGATAATCGGTGATTTTCTGATACCACGGCAGCGAATCAAAGTTAGCGGAAACCAGGCCGCGTAGAGGGAACAGGTCGAAATAGCTGCCGCCCGCGAAGAAGACAATCAGCAGGATGGCAAACAAAAAGGCCGGAATGGCGTAGCCGATGATGATAAATGCGCTACTCCAGACGTCAAAGCGACTCCCATTATAAACAGCTTTGCGAATGCCTAACGGAATCGACACCAGATAGATAATCAGCGTGCTCCACAATCCGAGGGTGATGGAAACCGGCAGACTGTCTTTAATCAGCGTCAGCACCCAGGCGCTGCGAAACAGGCTATCACCAAAATCAAAGCGGATGTAGTCCCAGAGCATTTTGAAGTAACGTTCGTGGATCGGCTTATCGAAACCGTAGCGATGAGTGATCTCAGCGATCACTTCTGGATCTAATCCGCGTCCGCCACGGTAATTACTGTCGCTGATATTGCCGACACCCGTTTGCGCATGGCTGGCACGAACACCTTCACCGCCTGCGCCGGGTAATACTCCGGCATTACCAAACTCAATGGCGGCGATGGCCTGATCGACCGGACCGCCAGGCGCAATTTGCACGATGAAAAAGTTGATAGTGATAATAGCCCATAACGTTGGGATCACCAGCAACAGACGGCGAATCAGGTAAGCGCCCATCTACTCTCCCTGTTGTCTGGCTGACGGCAGTTTGGCCGCTTTATTAACGTCATACCACCAGGTATCGATACCCAGGCTGTAAACAGGGCGTACAGCGGGTTGGGAGAATTTATCCCACCAGGCGAGACGGTCTTCCGCCATGTACCACATTGGCAGCATGTAATAATTCCACGTTAATACGCGATCCAGTGCTCGCCCCAACGGCAGTAATTTTTCTTTATTTCCCTGCGCGGCAATAATTTGGTTGATCAGCGAGTCGATAACCGGGCTTTGCACGCCGGGGGCATTATAAGTGGAATTGATATATTCCGATGACCAGGAAATCTGTAAATCGGAACTGGGCCACGGCATCGCCCGCCATAGGCGCGGCATCATGTCATAGTCGCGATTGCGCATGCGGTTAGTGATTTGCGAGTTATCCACCTTGCGAATGTCCATATTGATACCCAGCCGTTGCAGGCTGTGCTGGAACGGCAATACCCACTGACTATTGCTGCTTGCGGGAAGCAATAATTCAAAGCTGAGCGGCTGACCCGTTGTGGCATTAACGCGTTGCTGACCCTTCAGCACCCAGCCCGCTTCGTTGAGAAGTTTGTCGGCTTTTAACAGGTTGTCACGATCGTAGCCATCGCCTTTAGATACCGGCGGCTGGTAGATTTGTGTGAAGACTTCTGGCGGTAGATCTTTTTTCATTGGTGCCAGAAGCACCAGCTCCGCGGCGTCGGGGTAATTTCTGGCCGCGTATTCGGTATTTTGAAAATAACTGTTCGTGCGACTCCAGGCGTTGTAAAACAACGCCTTGTTCATCCATTCAAAGTCAAAGGCGAGAGTGATTGCTTCCCGCACCCGGCGATCGCTGAATACCGCACGTTGGATATTAAACGCCAGCCAGCGCGTATCTTGGGCTGATTCGTTCTTTTGCTCATCTTTGATGATGTATTTTTTATCGAAATTTTTACCGGTATAACGCGTGGCCCAGTTTTTAGCGTCGTTTTCCATACGCAAATCAAAGGCACCTGCTTTAAACGCTTCAAAGGCGACATTATCATCGAGGTAATAATCGTAGCGAATGGTGTCGAAATTCCAGCGTCCACGGTTTACCGGTAAGTTTGCTGCCCAGTAATCTTTCACGCGGGAATAGACAATATTTTGCCCCATTTTCCAAGACGTAACGTGGTACGGACCACTGGCAAGCGGAGGCGTGGCGAGCGGGTCGCTAAGTTTGTGATCCTTCCAGTACTTTTCTGGAAATACCGGCAGCGAAAACAGACTCAACATATCTTCTTTGCCGGGTTTAGCTAACTCAATGCGCACGGTTAACGGCGCAATGGCTTTGACGGTGGTGCCTTTGTAGACCAGACGAAATTGCGGCACGCCTTCGGTCAGAAATTTTTGAAAAGTAAACTCTACATCGCGGGCAGTAATGGGAGAACCATCATGAAAACGGGCGCGCGGATTAATAGCGACCTCCACCCAGGAATAATCGTCAGCATAGCGTGCACTTTCAGCAATCAGTGGGTAATAACTGCCTGGTTCGTCATCGGAAGTCGTAAATAACGTGTCGTACAGCTGCTCGGTGCGTGCGCCCGGGTTGCCGCGCAGTGCATAGCGGTTGAAATTATCGAAGGTACCGAGGGCTGACAACGTTATCTGCCCACCTTTTGGCGCGGCGGGGTTCACATAATCAAAATGGTTGAAATTAAACGCGTACCGGGGTTCGCCCAGCACGGCAAAGGTATAGCTTTCCTTGATAGCCTGCGCCTGCGCACCGAAGGTGAACAGAGCGATAAACAGCAGCAGTATGCGCACAATCATCTGCAACGGATTTCCTTTTACTCATCATTAGCCGCAATCCGGCATGCTTTCACTATGAATAATAAGGGACGTAAGCACACCTTACCACTGTGGCGTATACGGTTTCTTCAGCCAGCGAACAAAATCGTCCAGCGGTAACGGGCGACTAATCCAGTAGCCTTGCATGAAATTAACGCCGCGTTCGCTTAGCCATCGCGCTTGTTCCGGCGTTTCGACCCCTTCAGTAACTGTCAGCATATTGAGACGTTTCGCCAGCGTCAGCACCGCGTCAAGTACGGGTGAAGTGATCGTTTCCGTACCGATGGCGTTGATAAATCCACGGTCAATTTTCAGATAATCGAGCGTAAAACGCTCAAGATAGATAAGCGCGCTGTGCCCGGTGCCGAAGTCATCAATAGCAATTTCTACGCCGACCGAGTGCAGCCAGGCGAAGAGTTGTGTGGCTTCTTGCTCTTTCAGCATATCGCGCTCGGTAATTTCCAGCACAATCTGGAAATGGTGTGCGGGCAGGGAAGTGAGCAGTTTCTGGATATCTGCTTTAAAGCTTTCGCTGTGCAGATGGTCCGGCGCAATGTTAATGCCAAATTTGACGCCTACCGGCAGTACTTTTTCTAATTCTGCGGCATCGCGGGCAATTAACTCAAACAGGTGCTGAGTCAGCGGCACAATCATCTTTTGCGATTCGGCAAAGTTAATGAAGGCATCCGGGGGAATTTCTCCCGCTACAGGATGCCGCCAGCGTAGCAGTACTTCCAGGCCCGTTACCCGCAAAGCTTGTGTATCCACCACCGGTTGATACGCCACGTAAAATTGTTCGCGCTTGATGGCGGTCATGATTTCTCTGCCGGGGCGCATACGTACGCTCATCAGGTAATAGCAAAGCAGGCCAACGACAGTTCCACTCATGCCGCCCAGTAAAAATGCGTACCACACATCGTTCCATGTCCAGTCATCCGCATAAAGCCGAACGGTCAGAGGAATGCCCGCAATTTTAGTTTCACGGACCGGCATGTCGGTTAATTCATTAACGTTCATCAAACGTGAAGAAAAGGTAGATAGCGCAGTATTGCCAATAATGAGGGCGACGCCATCGTAATCTTCCTGCCGTGAACTATAAAAGAGAGAAGGCGTCAGGTTGAGATTCAGAGCGGCAAACACACCGCTATTTTTCAGCAAAGGGTTGCGATACCAGATGACGATTGCGGGTTTGTTCGGCACCATCGGCGTGCCGGGTAAGATCGCCATATCGACGTTTTTATTAATGTCGAGCGCCGGAATCAATTCATTGAGTGGAATGTCCATCTCACCAGTCGCAGATGAACAGAATGTTTTTTTATCTTTCACCAGCACAAACGTACGGACATTCATGCTAAACGCCGCGCGAGCGGTCAGTTCGGGGTTAGCCTGCTGGCAGGTATCTAAGGTCAGCGGCTGAAGCCGGTCAGTAGTGGATTTCAGGTCGGCAAAATAGGTATCGAGATACTTTTGTACGTCGATAATCAGTGTGTCGTATTTGACTTCGTGCTTATGCCAGGCCACTAAAAACTGAAGGCAGCTAACCAGTATCGCAATCATCACGCCTGCTACAATGCAGGTAAGCAGGAGCTTACGTCCAGAATTGGGAGCGCGTATGAACATGATTCCGTTAATTTCCTGAAATTACGACAACATTTAAAAGATAACAATGAC
>NZ_JBQZXC010000087.1:0-15390 GCF_053555815.1 Shigella sp. SIG6
CGGATCATGGACGACTGGGGGCAGTAATCATGCCGGGTCTGGCTGGCTAACACCCCATTATAAGGGGTACGAATAAAGTAACGGGGACTTGCAGGCTGGCAGCGCGATGACCTGCTATTAGAAGAAGGTGCAGTAGAGCTGCCGGAAGGAGAGTTTAACGCCGCGTTTAATCCTGAAGCAGTGGTGAAAGTAACCGATGTGTTATTGGCAAGCCATGAAAATACGGCGCAAATTATTGATGCCCGCCCGGCTGCACGTTTTAACGCAGAAGTTGATGAACCTCGCCCAGGTTTACGTCGCGGACATATTCCCGGTGCATTGAACGTTCCGTGGACGGAACTGGTGCGCGAAGGCGAACTAAAAACGACCGATGAACTGGATGCGATATTTTTTGGTCGCGGCGTCAGCTATGACAAACCGATTATCGTCAGCTGCGGCTCTGGTGTAACGGCAGCCGTGGTTTTGTTAGCACTCGCGACGCTGGATGTGCCAAACGTGAAACTGTACGACGGCGCATGGAGTGAATGGGGCGTGCGGGCAGATTTACCGGTTGAGCCAGTGAAATAAGTATTTTACAGGCAATAAAAAACCGCCGAATTTGGCGTTTTTTTATTGCTGGTCTGGTTCGCGGCCTTTCCAGCAGGTTGACTTGTGTTACATGAGCAACGCAGGTGCTTCACAGCAAAACAATACTCACCAGTAAATCTCTTTTTGTCAAGCAAAAGAGAGTAATTATTGTTTATTTAGCGTATTATCGACACCGGCCCTTTCCGCCGTGTTCGGTAATAAAATAACCTGGCTTATTAGTCCGAATTCAGACAAATATAAACAAATCCTGCTCAAAATTAAAAATTCTAACCGGTAAAAGATATTACTTAAACATGTAAATTTACTTTCCTTTAAAAAACAAAAAACCGCCAAAATCAGGCGGTTATTTGTTGCTGGTCCGGTTCGCGGCCTTTCCAGCAGGTTGTATTACCGTAGTAATGCAAGCGCGTCTCAGCGGAGACAATACTCGCCAGTAACTCTCTTTTTGTCAAGCAAAAGAGAGTTATTATTGTTCTGTTAGTGTATTATCCACTGCGGCCCTTTCCGCCGTCTCGCAAGCGGGCGCAGGCTTAAGGAAAGGATGTTCCGCGACCGTTAGAGCAAGCGCGTCTCAGCGCTTGCTATCGCGGCAATATCGCCAGTGGTGCTGTCGTGATGCGGTCTTCGCATGGACCGCACAATGAAGATACGGTGCTTCTGTATCGTACTTATTGTTTCTGGTGCGCTGTTTTCCCAAGTAAATAATAACCGGAGTCTCTCCGGCGACAATTTACTGGTGGTTAACAACCTTCAGAGCAGCAAGTAAGCCCGAATGCCGCCCTTTAGGGCGGCATATTTTAGATTATCCGGTTTTGTTTAAAGTCACGCAAAAAACCACCCCAGCGACGTTCATAGAATGGCGCAATATGTTCGGTAATAAAGTGGCTAATTCCTTTTTCCCCTTTTTTCACCTGACAAATATCGATTGGTTCATCGCCAGGTAATGTATCGGTCGCTACACTTCCCGTCGCCTGAATAATTTCTTCGATATCACCATCGGCTTCAATGCCAATAAGTAAATTAGGCTGTGCCTCTTCGTTCTCTTTAATTGAACAAATAAAAGCACGCTTCACCGGCTTAATGGTTTTAAATAAGGTGGTGAGTGAATCAATCATTTGTGCTGGCGGCTCTGCGACTTCCGATAATATCAGCGATTCACCGCCTTCCAGGATTTCCTGGCTGCTCAGCGGATTTCCCTCTTCACCAATCAACAAACTGATTTCACGCGGCATAAATTCTTTACCGGTCGGCAGTTTGGCATTAAGGAAGAGCGTTTCGCCAAGGGTCATCTCAAACAATGTGCGAACGGGCATTACGACAAATGCCTGTTCGTCTTCAACCGCCTGTTGAAGCGCTTCTAACGAGGTGAAAAAAGGAATGACGCTGGTGCCGTCTTCTTTTTCCCAGTGCTGTAAATCAAGCGCACTATCTTCAACCACAGCCTCGCCCTGCGCCGCCGTACCAGGCACCCAGACGGTGGATTCCAGTAGAGTACGGAAAAAGGCCGGGCGGTGCGCCGGTTCGGTTGCTGCTTTTTCCAGCAGGTCTTCAAGTTCGTTTTTTGTTTCGGACATAAGAACCACAATTCATTCAACGTTCGGGGCGCAAATGCCTGATGCGCTACGCTTATCAGGCCTACAAGGGATTCGCAATTTGTTGAATTTGCAGAATTTGTAGGCCGGATAAGGCGTTTACGCCGCATCCGGCATATTAGTTTACGCCGTTAACAGATTAGCTATCGTGCGCACACCAAGTCCCGTAGCGCCCGCAGACCACTGTTCAACCGGCGCTTTACGGTAAGTCGCCGAGCAGTCGATATGCAGCCAGCCTTGCTGATAGTTCTCAACAAAGTGCGACAGGAAGCCCGCCGCCGTGCTCGCGCCTGCCGGATACGCCGCGCTTCCGGTATTGTTCAGTTCGGCAAAGTTAGACGGCAGCTGGCTGCGGTGGAATTCCGCCAGCGGCAGACGCCAGAATGGTTCGTTCTCTTGTGAGGCACTCGCCAGTAAACGACCGGCAAGCGCATCGTCAAAACTGAACAGCGCGTGATAATCATTACCCAGCGCAGTTTTCGCCGCCCCGGTGAGGGTCGCCGCATCAATGATCATTTCCGGTTTCTGCGCACTGGCATCAATCAGACCATCGGCAAGCACCAGACGCCCTTCGGCATCAGTGTTCATCACTTCAACTTTTTTACCGTTGCGATAGGTGATGATATCGCCCAGCTTGAACGCATTGCCGCTAATCAGGTTATCCGCACAGCAGAGGAACAGCTTCACGCGCTTGTTCAGTCCGCGCGTAATGGCAAATGCCAGCGCCCCGGTAACCGTTGCCGCGCCGCCCATGTCCGACTTCATCGAGTCCATAAACGCAGTCTGTTTGATGCTGTAGCCGCCGGAGTCAAAAGTGATACCTTTACCTACCAGGCACGCGTACACCGGTGCTTTTTTATCGCCAGTTGGGTTGTAATCCAGCGCCAGCAATACCGGGGAACGTTCTGAACCGCGCCCGACAGTGTGCAGCCCCATATAACCTTGCTCACGCAGATCTTCGCCTTTGGTGATCCGATAAGTCACACGATCGCCCGCGACGTTGCTGATCAGATCAACAGCACGCTGTGCCAGTTGCGATGGTCCCAATTCTTCTGCCGGTGCGTTGATGGTGTCACGCACCCAGTCGATGATCATCAGGCGGTTATCCAGTTCCTGGCGCTGGGCATCGTCCAGATCCGGCCACTCCACTTTACGCGTGCCTTTCGGGCCTTTGTAACCTTGCCAGAATGCCCAGCAGCGATCCGCATCCCAGCCTTCACCGCTTAACTGAACATGCTTGATGCCCAGACCGTCAATCTTGCGGGCCGCACGCTGGATCAGCCCCAGATCGTCTGCCCCATTCAAATGCAGGGTAATGCCGTCATTATTAATGCTGTAAGTTGCTTTTTCTCCCCAGCGCGCGTCGGCAGGTTGGGTAGAGAGGGTAATCTTCATCGCTTCTGTCATTTTAGTTATCCTTATTCGTTTAACAGCAAAACGGGCTACCCCCAGGCAGCCCGTTCATTCACTCGGCTTCGTCCAGCCAGACTAACAAAATCGCTTCGAGGATTTTCTCGTTGGATGCCTGCGGGTCGTCGTCGAAATCTTCCAGATCGCAAATCCACTGATGCATATCGGTGAATCGAACCGTTTTCGGATCAAGATCGGGATACGCATCGTACAGTGCTTCGCCAATTTCGCGGCTATCGGTCCACTTAAGTCCCATACTAACCTCTGTTAATGCTCACGCGCATGGTTGATAGTGTAACGCGGGATTTCGACCACTAAATCTTCGTCGGTGACGCGCGCCTGGCAGCTTAAACGGCTTTCCGGCTCCAGTCCCCAGGCTTTGTCCAGCATGTCGTCTTCCTGCTCTGAGCTTTCCGGCAGTGAGTCAAAACCTTCACGAACGATGCAGTGGCAGGTGGTGCAAGCACAGGATTTTTCACAGGCGTGTTCAATCTCGATACCGTTACGCAGCGCTGCGTCGAGAATGGTTTCACCGCTATTAGCTTCCAGAACAGCGCCATCAGGGCAGAGGTCCTGATGAGGCAAAATAACAATCTTTGGCATATTAAACCTCGTCCACGGAATGGCCTTTCAGCGCACGACGAACCGACTGGTCCATGCGGCGAGCGGCGAAATCCTGGGTTTGTTTGTCTACGTTTTTAATCGCTTGTTCGATGGCGTCAACATCATCGCCCTGCGCCACTTCACTCAGGTGAGCGGCAGCATTGTCAATGACCTGACGCTCTGCGGCGCTTAACAGCGCGGCATCAGCAGCCAGCGCGCCGTGCAGACTTTCCAGCACACGCGCCGCTTCTACTTTTTGTTCTGCCAGCATACGGGCTTTTACGTCCTGCTCGGCATAGCTCATTGAGTCTTTGATCATCGAAGCGATTTCGCTATCGGTCAGACCGTAAGACGGTTTGACCTGAATAGACGCCTCAACGCCGGTGGATTTCTCCATCGCCGTCACGCTCAAAAGACCGTCGGCATCGACCTGGAACGTCACGCGAATATGCGCACCGCCAGCCGGTAGCGCCGGAATACCACGCAGCGCAAAACGCGCCAGTGAGCGGCAGTCCTGCACCAGTTCGCGCTCACCCTGCATTACATGGATAGACATCGCCGTCTGACCATCTTTAAAGGTGGTGAAATCCTGAGCGCGGGCCACCGGAATAGTGGTATTACGCGGAATCACTTTCTCCACCAGGCCGCCCATCGTTTCGAGGCCCAGCGACAGTGAGATCACATCAAGCAGCAGCATTTCGCTGTCTGGCTTGTTACCCACCAGAATATCCGCCTGAATCGCCGCGCCAATAGCGACGACTTTATCCGGGTCGATGGAAGTCAGCGGTGGACGACCGAAAAATTCGCCTACCCGTTCACGCACCAGCGGCACGCGAGTAGAACCGCCCACCATCACCACTTCCAGCACTTCGTCAGCTTCTACACCCGCGTCTTTCAGCGCGCGACGACAAGCCAGTAAGGTTCGTTTTACCAGTGGCGCGATCAGTTCATTGAATTGTTCACGGCTGATTTCGCCCTGCCAGCCCGCAACGTTAACGGTCACGGAGTCCGCATCGCTCAGCGCGATTTTGGCTGCAATGGCGGCATCCAGCAGTTCACGCTGAACGCGGTTATCGCTACGATCAGGAATGTCCGCCTGCTCGCGAATGTAATCCGCCAGCAGATGGTCGAAATCATCGCCGCCGAGCGCGGAATCACCGCCGGTTGCCAGCACTTCAAACACGCCGCGACTTAAGCGCAGAATGGAAATATCAAACGTCCCGCCACCGAGGTCATAAACAGCGATCACGCCTTCCTGACCGGAATCCAGCCCGTAGGCGATAGCCGCAGCGGTCGGTTCGTTAAGTAAGCGCAGAACATGCAACCCCGCCAGACGCGCCGCGTCTTTGGTGCCCTGACGCTGGGCATCGTCAAAGTACGCCGGAACGGTGATAACTACACCATCCAGCTCGCCTGCCAGGGCTTCAGTTGCCCGCGCCGCCAGTGCTTTGAGGATGTCCGCAGAAACGCGCACCGGGTTCAGTAGCCCCGCCGCCGTTTCAATCATCGGCAGGCCGTTTTCGCTGGCCTGGAATTGATAAGGCAGATGCGGATAGCGTTGCTGGATATCAGCCAGCGAGCGCCCCATCAGGCGTTTAACAGAACTAATGGTGTTGGCGGTGTCACGCGCTGCGTTAGTACGCGCGTCATAACCCACCGAATGCCCTTGCTGTTGATAGTGAACAACAGATGGCAGCAGGTGACGGCCTTCATGGTCGGCTAACGTTTCGGCCTGACCGCTGCGCACTGTCGCCACCAGCGAGTTGGTTGTGCCCAGGTCAATACCAGCCGCCAGACGACGCTGATGCGGCGCAGCACTCAAACCAGGTTCACTAATTTGTAATAAGGCCATGTTTAGCTTCCAGAAATTAAAAATCGAGCAGTTTTTCTTCGAGTTGTTCGGCACTGCTCCGCAGTTTATCGAGAAAACGCAGCTTACGCACGGTATCCGCCGCCGCGTCCCACGCCTCGTTGTCTAACTGTTCAACCATCAACTGATGGCGGGTATCAAACATCTTTTTCACACGTTTGATAAAGCTTTCCAGCCGCGCTTCATCTTTCGCCTGTTCGATCTCGTCCAGCTCTTCGCGCAGCTCCAACTGTTCCATCAGGAACGCGGTGTCGCGCACAGTATGCTGCTCGCTGGCGAGATCAAAACCGTGTAAAGAAAGCAAATATTCCGCGCGCATTAACGGATGACGCAGCGTTTGCCAGGCCTGGTTAATGGTTGCAGATTGCTGTACGGCGGCGAGTTGTTCCGCCTGGCTTCCGCTGGCGAATTTATCAGGATGATACTGACGTTGTAGATCCTGAAAACGCAGGCTCAGTGCCTGGGTATCGAGTTGATAACGGGCAGGCAAGCCAAAGAGGGTGAAGTAATCCATAACATTCTCAGGGCTGCGATCCGCCGCGATAACGGCGAATCAGGTAAAACAAACCCCACGCGCAGGCGACCACGGTGGGGTTATCGGTATGCGCATCAAACGTGGAAGCTTTCGCCGCAACCACACTCATCTTTAACGTTCGGGTTGGTGAATTTAAACCCTTCATTCAGGCCTTCTTTTACGAAGTCCAGCTGCGTACCGTCCAGAAATTGCAGGCTTTTGCCATCGACCACGACTTTCACGCCTTTGTCTTCAAACACGATGTCTTCCGGCGTCGGTTCGTCAACAAATTCCAGTACATAAGCCATACCTGAACATCCGGAGGTTCTCACGCCCAGACGCAGGCCAAACCCTTTGCCGCGGTTAGCCAGAAAGGTATTTACTCGCGCTGCTGCACTGTCGCTCAGTGTAATCGACATAACCAAACCTCAACTCTTATTTTGCTTCACGTTTGCTTTTATAGTCCGCAATGGCGGCTTTGATCGCGTCTTCTGCCAGAATAGAACAGTGAATTTTCACCGGCGGCAGTTCAAGTTCTTCAGCAATATCGGTGTTTTTGATCGCCTGCGCTTCGTCGAGAGACTTCCCTTTCACCCATTCGGTGACCAGGGAGCTGGAAGCGATAGCGGAACCGCAGCCGTAAGTTTTAAAACGCGCGTCTTCAATGATACCTTCATCGTTGACTTTAATCTGCAACTTCATTACGTCGCCACAGGCCGGTGCACCCACCATGCCGCTGCCGACGTTCTCGTCGTTGTTATCAAAGGAACCCACGTTACGCGGATTCTCGTAATGGTCGATAACTTTTTCGCTGTAAGCCATGATAAATTCTCCTGATTCCGATACCGATTAATGATGAGCCCATTCGATGCTGTTCAGATCCACGCCCTGCTTGTACATTTCCCACAGCGGAGAAAGGTCACGCAGACGACCGATGGATTTACGAACTAACTCAATGGTGTAGTCGATCTCTTCTTCAGTAGTAAAACGACCTAAAGAGAAACGGATAGAGCTATGTGCCAGCTCGTCGTTCAGCCCCAGCGCGCGCAGCACGTAGGACGGTTCGAGGCTTGCTGACGTACAGGCGGAACCTGAAGAAACTGCGAGGTCTTTCAGCGCCATAATCAGCGACTCACCTTCAACGTAGTTGAAGCTGACGTTGAGAATGTTCGGCGCACCGTGTTCCAGGTCACCGTTCAGGTAAACTTCTTCGATATCTTTGATGCCGTTCCACAGACGGTTACGCAGGCCGCGCAGACGTTCCATCTCGGTCGCCATCTCTTCTTTTGCGATGCGATAGGCTTCGCCCATTCCGACGATCTGGTGAACAGGCAGAGTGCCGGAACGCATACCGCGCTCGTGACCGCCGCCGTGCATTTGCGCTTCGATGCGTACACGCGGTTTACGACGCACATACAGCGCACCGATACCTTTCGGGCCATAGATTTTGTGACCGGAGAAAGACATCAGATCAACTTTCAACTGGCTCAGGTCGATTGGCAGTTTGCCCACGCTCTGGGTTGCATCAACGTGATAGATAATGCCACGAGCACGGCACATTTCGCCGATAGCCGCGATATCCTGCACCACGCCGATTTCGTTATTTACGTGCATGATGGAAACAAGGATGGTGTCGTCACGCATCGCCGCTTCGAGTTCTTTCAGGTCGATAATACCGTTACGCTGCGGTGCCAGGTAGGTGACTTCGAAACCTTCGCGCTCCAGCTGACGGCAAGTATCCAGTACCGCTTTGTGTTCGGTTTTGCTGGTGATGATGTGCTTGCCTTTTTTCTGATAAAAGTTGGCTGCACCTTTGATCGCCAAGTTGTCAGATTCGGTTGCACCAGAGGTAAAGACGATTTCACGCGGATCAGCGCCGACCAGATCGGCAATCTGATTACGGGCGATATCTACCGCTTCTTCAGCCTGCCAGCCGAAACGGTGAGAACGAGAGGCCGGGTTACCAAAGGTTCCGTCCATCGTCATGAACTGCATCATTTTCTCGGCAACACGCGGGTCCACCGGCGTGGTTGCGGAGTAGTCGAGATAAATCGGTAATTTCATTGCTCTATAAACTCCGTACATCACTCAATGCAAGGAATCAGGCTACCGGCTGGATGTACGACCGTGTTTACGGAGTATTTAGCACTCCGGCCTGATTCTGAATTCTTTTTATTAAGCGCGTAACTTAACGTCGATCGCGTCTTGTGTGCGGGTGCGTGGCGCGTCGTGAGTATGCTGACGACCAGACACATCCAGCACTTCCTGGTTATTAACCAGTTCGCCTAAAGTAATGTTGTTGAGAAAACCGGTGAGACGGTCGCTCAAATCACGCCACAGCGCGTGGGTCAGGCATTTATCGCCGCCCTGGCAGCCGCCTTTACCCTGACAACGGGTGGCATCTACAGATTCGTCAACGGCGCTAATCACTTCGCCAACGGCGATGCTGCTGGCATCTTTGCCTAACAGATAACCACCGCCTGGTCCACGTACGCTGGAAACCAGACCATTTTTACGCAGACGGGAAAACAGTTGTTCCAGATAAGAAAGGGAAATTCCCTGACGTTCGGAAATATCAGCCAACGGTACCGGGCCCGCTTCAGAGTTGAGCGCAACGTCAAGCATTGCGGTCACGGCATAGCGCCCTTTAGATGTCAGTCTCATGTCTTACTTCACCTCAAACTCGCCCCTGCCCGGGGTTTTTTATTGTAAAAGTGGGGGTATTGCATAGCAGGGTCAAGTCTGACATTCCCGAGTAAATTGGTCAACTATTTACTTGACTGATTTAGTCGGGTATTTAACCTTCAGTGCCATTTTTTTATCGTGGCGTTTGTACCTGTTGTCGGATGCGGTGTGAACACCTTATCCGACCTACGATTCTGTACATTGTAGGCCTGATAAGACGCGTTAAGCGTCGCATCAGGCAACCACTGTTATTCGGCCTTGTTACCTTTATTCTGCTGCTCAATAGAAGCCAGAATCCCGCGCAGGATATTCAATTCCTGGCTTTCCGGGCGCGCACGGGTAAACAGACGGCGCAATTTATTCATCACCTGCCCCGGATGGTTTTCACGGATAAAACCGGTTGCCAGCAGCGTTTGTTCCAGATGACCATAAAAACGCTCCAGATCATCGACCAGCGGATACGGCGTCTCTTCATGCTCGACCTGCTCGCCATTTTCCTGAGTTGCCAGCCAGGCCATACGCACTTCATAGGCAATAACCTGAACCGCCATTGCCAGGTTCAGCGAACTGTATTCCGGGTTTGCCGCAATCGCGACATGATAATGGCATTTCTGCAACTCTTCATTGGTCAAGCCGACGCGCTCACGACCAAACACCAGCGCCACCGGGGTATTTGCCGCTTCAGCGACGCTTTTCAGACCGCATTCGCGCGGGTCGAGCATCGGCCACGGCAGCGTGCGGGAGCGTGCGCTGGTGCCCACCACCAGGCTACAACCGGCTAACGCTTCGTCGAGCGTATCGACGATGTGAGCATTACCAATCACATCGCTGGCCCCTGCTGCCAGGGCAATCGCCTGGGAGTCGGGTTTCACCAGTGGATTAACCAGCCACAGATTGGTTAATCCCATTGTTTTCATGGCACGGGCAACAGAACCCATATTGCCGGTGTGTGACGTCTCCACCAGCACAATTCGAATATTTTGCAGCATTGTCTTTCTTCATCTAAAGATTATTCACGCATCTTATCATAAAACGAAGACAGATGCCGATCTCGCTGCTATACTCTGCGCCGTTTTCCCGTTCTTTAACATCCAGTGAGAGAGACCGATGCATCCGATGCTGAACATCGCCGTGCGCGCAGCGCGCAAGGCGGGTAATTTAATTGCCAAAAACTATGAAACCCCGGACGCTGTAGAAGCGAGCCAGAAAGGCAGTAACGATTTCGTGACCAACGTAGATAAAGCTGCCGAAGCGGTGATTATCGACACGATTCGTAAATCTTACCCACAGCACACCATCATCACCGAAGAAAGCGGTGAACTTGAAGGTACTGATCAGGATGTTCAATGGGTTATCGATCCACTGGATGGTACTACCAACTTTATCAAACGTCTGCCGCACTTCGCGGTATCTATCGCCGTTCGTATCAAAGGCCGCACCGAAGTTGCTGTGGTATACGATCCTATGCGTAACGAACTGTTCACCGCCACTCGCGGTCAGGGCGCACAGCTGAACGGCTACCGTCTGCGCGGTAGCACCGCTCGCGATCTCGACGGTACCATTCTGGCGACCGGCTTCCCGTTCAAAGCAAAACAGTACGCCACTACCTACATCAACATCGTCGGCAAGCTGTTCAACGAATGTGCAGACTTCCGTCGTACCGGTTCTGCGGCGCTGGATCTGGCTTACGTCGCTGCGGGTCGTGTTGACGGTTTCTTTGAAATCGGTCTGCGTCCGTGGGATTTCGCGGCAGGCGAGCTGCTGGTTCGTGAAGCGGGCGGCATCGTCAGCGACTTCACCGGTGGTCATAACTATATGCTGACCGGTAACATCGTTGCTGGTAACCCGCGTGTTGTGAAAGCCATACTGGCGAACATGCGTGACGAGTTAAGCGACGCTCTGAAGCGTTAATGACTCAGGCGGGTGATATCACTCACCCGCCCTCGCCTTTCAGGCGCTATTCCGAAATACTTCCTCACCGCTTTACTTTCTTTCGTCACTCTCCCACCATCTTTCCCCGATTAATGGATGATAAAGAAGTCGCAAGGAAAGGTTATGGCACTGCCAGTGAACAAACGCGTTCCCAAAATTCTGTTTATTCTCTTTGTTGTTGCCTTCTGCGTTTATTTAGTGCCGCGCGTTGCCATCAACTTCTTCTATTATCCTGACGATAAAATTTACGGTCCCGCCCCCTGGTCGGCGGAATCCGTCGAATTTACGGCTAAGGACGGTACTCGTCTGCAAGGCTGGTTTATTCCTTCTTCGACGGGCCCTGCTGACAACGCCATCGCAACCATCATTCATGCTCACGGCAATGCCGGAAATATGTCCGCCCACTGGCCGCTGGTCAGTTGGTTACCTGAGCGTAATTTCAACGTTTTTATGTTTGATTATCGCGGGTTTGGTAAATCAAAAGGCACTCCGTCCCAGGCCGGATTGCTGGACGATACGCAAAGCGCCATCAATGTGGTGCGCCATCGCAGTGATGTAAACCCACAACGGCTGGTGCTGTTCGGGCAGAGTATTGGCGGGGCGAATATTCTTGCTGTTATTGGTCAGGGTGATCGTGAAGGCATACGTGCGGTGATCCTCGACTCCACATTTGCCTCTTATGCAACCATCGCCAACCAGATGATCCCCGGCAGTGGCTACTTACTTGATGAGAGTTACAGCGGCGAAAATTACATCGCCAGCGTCAGCCCGATCCCGCTTTTACTCATTCACGGTAAAGCCGATCACGTTATCCCATGGCAGCACAGCGAAAAGTTGTATAGCCTAGCAAAAGAGCCAAAACGGTTGATCCTAATCCCGGATGGCGAACACATTGATGCTTTTTCCGATCGTCACGGCAATGTTTATCGCGAACAGATGGTGGACTTTATCCTTAGCGCGTTGAATCCGCAGAACTAACCCATGATCGCTAGCACGATAATCATTCACAAAACCACCTTAAGACATGCTAATCCACTGGTCAGAACAGTTTAAAATGAGAAAAATTCTGTGACGCTTGCCAACATTTCTGATGATTAGCATTCCCTTCGCCATTTCCCTGAGCAAACTTTAGCTATTCTTATCAATTATGCTTATGGGAGATCTACAGATGATGCCTACGCTTGCTCCACCATCTGTCCTTTCGGCTCCCCAGCGCCGCTGCCAGATCTTGCTGACGCTCTTTCAGCCGGGGTTGACCGCCACCATGGCAACCTTCAGCGAGCTTAATGGTGTGGATGATGATATTGCCAGTCTTGATATCAGCGAAACAGGACGGGAGATCCTGCGCTATCATCAACTCACACTGACGACTGGTTATGACGGTAGCTACCGGGTTGAAGGTACAGTTCTTAACCAACGTTTGTGTTTATTTCACTGGCTACGACGTGGTTTCCGTCTGTGTCCGTCATTTATTACCAGCCAATTCACCCCCGCCCTGAAGAGTGAACTGAAGCGGCGCGGAATTGCGCGTAACTTTTACGACGATACCAATCTACAAGCGTTAGTGAATCTCTGCTCCCGACGGCTGCAAAAACGCTTTGAATCGCGCGATACTCATTTCCTGTGTCTGTATCTGCAATATTGTTTGCTGCAGCACCACGCTGGAATTACGCCTCAGTTTAATCCGCTCCAACGTCGCTGGGCGGAATCCTGCCTTGAATTTCAGGTAGCGCAGGAAATTGGACGCCACTGGCAGCGTCGGGCGCTCCAGCATGTACCGCCTGATGAGCCACTGTTTATGGCATTACTTTTTTCCATGTTGCGGGTTCCCGATCCACTGCGGGATGCGCATCAGCGGGACAGACAATTGCGTCAGTCTATCAAACGTCTGGTAAACCATTTTCGTGAGCTGGGAAATGTTCGTTTTTATGATGAACAGGGGTTATGTGATCAGCTTTATATCCACCTCGCCCAGGCGTTAAATCGCAGTTTGTTTGCCATCGGTATTGATAATACCCTGCCGGAAGAGTTCGCCAGACTGTATCCACGCCTGGTACGCACCACCCGCGCGGCGCTGGCCGGATTTGAAAGTGAATACGGCGTCCATCTTTCTGATGAGGAAAGTGGTCTGGTCGCGGTGATTTTCGGTGCCTGGCTAATGCAGGAAAACGATCTGCATGAAAAACAGATTATTCTACTGACCGGGAATGATAGCGAGCGAGAAGCGCAGATTGAGCAGCAGTTACGCGAACTAACGTTACTGCCGCTCAACATTAAGCATATGTCGGTAAAGGCATTTTTGCAGACAGGCGCTCCGCGTGGCGCGGCACTGATTATTGCGCCTTATACCATGCCGTTACCGCTCTTTTCACCACCGCTGATCTATACGGACCTGACGCTGACAACACATCAACAGGAGCAGATCCGCAAAATGCTCGAATCAGCATGAGGGAACAACTTTCGGGCGCAAAAACATTGCCGGAAGCGCCACCAGCGCCATTACCCAGAACACGCCGTGGCCCAGATATTGATACAGGAAACCGGCGAAAACGGTCATGATAGCGATACTGCCGCCCATCGCGACGGCAGAGTAAACCGCCTGTAAACGGATGACTTCGCTAACCTGGCGAGCAGCAATATAACGCATGGCGGCCAGGTGGCAGACCGTGAAGGTGCCGCAATGCAGAATTTGCACCACTATCAACCACGGCAACGCCGTAGTTGCTCCCATAATGCCCCAGCGCACTACGCCGCAAATCGCCGAGATCAACAGCATATCGCGAGCACTACAACGGCGGAAAAGTTTATTACTCAGCGCAAAGATAATGACTTCCGCCACCACGCCCAGCGACCACAAATACCCCACCGCCGAGGCCGAGTAGCCAGCTGCCTGCCAGTAAATGGCGCTAAAACCGTAATAGGCCGCATGTGCCCCCTGCAATAAACAAACGCAGGCCAGAAAGCCCCAGTTCTGGCGAACCAGCGCCAACCACGCAGACCAACCGGTGCTCTCCTGCTGGCGGCTTGCCCCTTGTGGCTGAATCGTCGGACGGATGAGAAAGCCGAGCAGCATGGATGCCACGCCCAACGTCAACAGCACGAGGATCACCCGATAATCAAACATAGTGACCAGTTTGCCCGTCAGCGCCGAGCCAATGACAAACGCCACCGAGCCCCACAGTCGCACTTTGCCGTAATCAAGCGGGAACTGCTTTTGCCACGTATTCGCCAGTGCATCGGTCAACGGTACCAGCGGTGAGAAAAAGAGGTTAAAGCCAATCATCACCAGCATCAGCCACGCTACGTGCGCCCCCGCCCAGAAGGCGACAGCAAAGAGAAGTGGCAGCAGTGCCAGCACGCGCAAGGCGGAAATCAGGCGGGAAGGATCGCTGACGCGGGGCGCGATGAGCAAACTCCCGAGAAAACGGGCAACCAGACCTGCCCCCAATAACAGGCCGATGGTTTCTGGCGTTAAACCAATCCCTTTAAGCCAGACGCTCCAGAAAGGTAAAAAAATGCCGTAACTAAAAAAGTATGTGAAATAGCCGAGCGCCAACCAGCGCGTGGATTGCAAAACCATGAGTCCCTCCCGTCAGGAGGCGTTAGTCTGGGGTTAATCGAATGTTGGTGCAAGTTGAAAAATAAGAATATTCGAGCCTGCTTCCCGATGTCTGTAACGCCAGTTCACAAGCACTAAAAAACTGCGATCCGCGACGCATGTTGCAAAAATAATGCGTAATTATGCCGTTACGCTTGCCAAACGTTCCTGCACAATGGCGATGAAATCGCGTAATGCCGGCTTCATATCCCCTTTCTTCCACGCCATCAGTAAAGCAATGGAAGGCACATTTCCGGCAATGGGACGAAAAACAACCTGCCCGGTATTAAAATTATTCATATAACCGGGTATCAAAGTGACGCCCAGCCCCATGCCCACCAGATTCATGGTCACCAGAATATTCGTTGCCACCTGGACGATATTTGGCTGGCTGTTTTCTTGCGCAAACCACGCTTTAACGATCGGCGCAAGCGAACCGGAATACGCCGGATCGGTACTGACGAAATTCACGCCATCCAGTTGCGCGGCGGTGATCTCTTTTTCATGTGCTAAAGGGTGATCAACCGGTAACACCACCACTAATGGTTCGTCAAAAAGCTCCAGATAATCAATCTCCGGGCTATAAACAGGATGGCGC